>NZ_JAYKBU010000001.1:0-294071 GCF_035282625.1 Capnocytophaga sp. G2
TTAACGCTCCCTTTTTGAAAGCGGGGGCAAAGGTACAACCTTTTTTCAAACTGACAAAACTTTTTTTGAAAAATATTCTTTTAGTCTATTCCTATGAACTTCGCTCCCTTTCTAAAAGCGGGTGCAAAAGTATAACAAGTTTTTGAATTGGCAAAATATTTGGAGAGTTTTTTTGAAAAAAGTTATATTGTACTGATAGTCAGTGGGATTGTCAGACGATGCAGACGCATATGACGGGCTGATGTGTTAATTACCTCATTGCCTCATTGGCATTTTATTTTTGTTAATTTCTTAATCGTAACTAACTGAATATCATTTGCTTATATAATATATATTTTTTTATTATTACAGATAATTGTTTTATAGAAAAAAATATTGTAATTTCGCAGGAGATTTTGTCATAAGAAAAGCATTAGCTTTCTCTTATTATCAGAAATCTAGTAATCTCATTTATAATATAATATAGTGATAAAAATCAATATTCATTCTTATAGTCAACCATATTTAATAGTCAATCACATTTAGAATGCGAATAAATAGAATGAGAGATTAATTCTTAATTTGCTCTTTTTCAAAGGTGAATTACCTCACATACTCGCTTACACGACTTTGCCCCTACACCTGCCCATGCTAATTTTTCGCAAACCATTTCTGTTTGACTATAATATTTAAGTTGTGAATAGATTATACTCTATAAATCTACTTAATTAAATACTAATTTTTATTTTATGGAAACAAGTAAAGTGGACACTTACATTATTGCCAATGCTAAATCTTTCAAATCAGAGCAGATTCCTTTCATTCGTGAACGATTGCTCGCTGCCGATGATTCCAAGTGGGTTGCCTTACAATCTATCCCCCTTAAGGATAGTACCACTTCTCTTATTTTGTCTATATTATTAGGTTATTTAGGTATTGATCGTTTCTATATAGGAGATATAGGCTTGGGTATTTTTAAACTCATAACATGTGGAGGATTTGGATTTTGGGCTATCATTGATTGGTTTCTTATTATAGGGGCTACTAAAAGTAAAAATACAAACTATCTATTATCCCTTATCTAATTGACTATCAAAAGTTTTTATACTTTTGTACTTATTTTATCTCTTGTTTGCTGGAGTTGGTTACTATATTGTATGCTTTCTCCCAAAGAAGAGATGGGGTTTTCTTTGTGTATATTCAAGCATATAACTCATCTTCCTTGTCCTGCTTGTGGTACTACTCGTGCCGTTATTAGCTTATTCAGAGGTGATGGGTATAAGGCTCTTTATATAAACCCTTTAGGTATTATAACTTCTATTCTTCTAATTACTATTCCTATATGGCTATTCATTGATCTTTTTGCCCAAAAAACTACTTTATTTAGGTTTTACAATTCTTGTGAAAACTTCTTCAAACGTCCTCTTATTTTTGTATTTTTCTGTATCTTAATACTATTCAATTGGATATGGAATATATATAAGGGAATATAAATAGCAGACTACCTTACCAACCTATTGGTCATCAGTGTCGTAAAAAGTACTATACTAATAGAACTAATGGGCATGAGAATTGCCGCTACTACAGGCTCCAAATGACCTGTAACGGCAAAGAATGTACCTATACAATTGTATAATAAGGAGAGTACAAAACTCATCTTGATTACTTGCATGGTCTTCTTATTTAGGGCAAGAAAGCATGTAAGTTTCTCTATATCAGAATGTTGGGGGTCGCTTCACAGACAGGAGAAAAGGTATTGCTGTTTTCTGCCACGGCACAGCCTACTTGGGCTTGCTTGAGGGCGCCTGCATCGTTCAGCCCATCGCCGATCATCATCACTCGCTTGCCTTCTTGCTGCAATTGTTCTACATAAACAGAACTTATCAGCGGGACTTTGGTGAAAGTGTAAGGATACTTTTGCCGAGAGTTGGCTTTGTAAATAGGTTTTTTCTGCTTCTGTATCACCTGAGAGGAGCGCCAAGGTATAGCCTTTTTGCTCTAACTGACGGAAAACATCAAATATATGCGCCCTATAAGGGTTCTTAAAGGTATATTTGCCTATCTGCTATCCATTGATGCTCACATATACCGCCGTTTCTTCTTTGTTTTCAGTAGCCTTGACAAACTTAGCCGAGCCTATTTTTATATGATCTGTACCTGAAGTGGCTTCCATCCCTTACCTATGAGTTCCTGATAGCTATCCAAGGGACGAATATCCACCTGCTTGTGATAGTCGTATAGCTGGGGAGAGAGCGGGTGATTGGAGTTGCGCAATACACTCTTGAGCAGAGAAAGCTGTTGGGCGCTCATTTCTTGACCCTCGTAAGTAATTTCTTGAGCATTGCTCTGGGTGATTGTCCCTGTTTTGTCAAAGATAAGGGTATCTACCTGTGCCATTTGCTCTATGGTTTGGGTATCCTTGAGGTAAAAACGGCGTTTGCCTAAGAGGCGGAGCATATTCCCCAAGGCAAAAGGAGCTGAAACGACCAAAGCACAGGGACACGCGATGATAAGCACCGCCGTAAAGGTATTGAACACCTCGGTAGGGGTACCATAGCAAAGCCCTTATATTAGATGAATATAATAGTTGTATATTAGAATATTGTACAGCTTTCAAAAATCCCACGGGAGTCTATGTAAGTGGACGTTTTTATACTCGTACAAATAATAAAGATTTTTCGACAAAAGTAGCAAAATTCTTTACCAAACTTAAAAAGGCATTTATTTATCTAAAGCCCCAAAAACTTTATATTTCAAAAAACATAGACTTGGATAGTTCCTTATTCCTTTTGTCCAATAAAATTGTTAAGCTTAGCATAGATGGAGAACTGATGAGGTCATACAAGACATAAAAAGGACTTCTAAAAAAGCCCTCTCTGTAAAAGTCATTCCTGACAAAATAAATATCTTTCCTGACAAAATAAATATCTTTAATAAGAAATAACCTTGGTCTCTACTAAATAGTAATAGCCTTTATCCTTGACACTCTCATTTATCTCGGTAGTATCTCAGCAGTGAGACCTGCGACGAGGAGCTTACTACAGCGAGGAAGCAAATCCTCATAAGTACCTTCTTTTACGGGACATTTTCCTGAATAATGGACAATCATAGCGCATTGTTCAGCTTGCTCGTACGTGTGTTCACATACCTCCATAAGCAAATCTATCACATAATCGAAGGTATTATAATCATCATTATAAAGAATTATCTGGTAGAGGTCAGCATATTGAGTAAGGAGTTCCTCTTGAGATTCCTGTTGGGGAGTCGGTTGTGTCTGTGGCATGTTAATTTATTCCTCTTTGTTCTTCTGCTTTTTCTTTTTACTATCTTTTCTTCGGTCAAGAGCCCTAAAATAGGCACGCTTGGCGGCACGCTCTTCTGCTTTTTTCTTAGAAGTATCATGGGCTTTGGTATATACCTTGTCATTGATCATCACTCGTGCTTGGAAATATTTTATTTTCCCTTTGTAAGTAGGGTCTTCTTCGGCTATGAAAGCAATGGTTTTATGATATTTCTGTGCCCATTCCACCATAAGTGATTTGTAACTAATTACTTTATTCTCCAAGTCTTTCATGCTTAAATTGGCATCAATCAGAATCCTATGGATAAATTCCGTTGCTTTCTGATATCCTCGGTCTAGGTAAATAGCTCCTACTAAGGCTTCCAGAAGATTACCACTGATATTCCCACTCAAAAGCAATGACTTTCTCTCTGTTTGCAGATATTCCCTTAGCTGTAATTCCTCACCTATTTGGTTAAGATTATCCCGGCGGACCATCCGAGTACGCATTTTAGTAAGGTCTCCCTCATCCTTATTAGGTGCTTGTAGGAAAACAAAATGAGCGATCACCGCTCCAAGAATGGCATCTCCCAAAAACTCTAAGCGCTCATAGCTAATAGGATGCCCTAAATCCTGTGATCTATTGGAACCAAGGGTAAAGGCTTCTTCATAATAACGAATCTCTTTAGGTGGAAACCCTAATAGTTTCTCCATCTCTATAAAAAAAATCCCGTCTCTTCTCTGAAAACGGGACATTATTTTATGGAAAAAATTCATTTAATCTATTTTTTTAAATAGTACACAAGCGTTATGTCCTCCAAAACCAAAAGTATTACTCATAGCAACCTTTATTGAGCGTTTTTGTGCCTTATTAAAGGTAAAGTTCAACTTTTGGTCAATATTCTCATCTGGATTTACAAAGTTGATAGTAGGAGGCACTATTTGGTGTTCAATGGACAAAACAGAGGCAATAGCTTCAATAGCACCTGCTGCTCCCAGCAAATGTCCTGTCATGGACTTGGTGGAATTAAGGTTAATTTGATAAGCATGGTCTCCAAATACTTCTTTTACAGCCTTTGTTTCTGCAATATCTCCCAGAGGGGTGGAGGTACCATGTAGGTTAATAGCATCCACTTGCTCAGGAGCGACTTTAGCATCTGCCAAACAATTCTTCATCACATCCTTAGCACCTATTCCCTCTGGATGGGGAGCTGTAAGGTGATAAGCATCCGCAGAGAGTCCTGCTCCTGCTAATTCACAATATATTTTTGCACCACGTGCTTTGGCATGTTCATATTCTTCCAAGACAAGAGCTCCAGCTCCTTCTCCAAGAACGAAACCATCCCGAGTTACATCAAATGGACGTGATGCAGTTTTATAATCATCATTACGTGTGGAAAGAGCATGTAAGGCATTGAATCCTCCAATACCAGCTTCTATTACAGCCGCTTCCGAACCTCCTGAGACAATTACATCAGCATAACCCAAACGGATATAACTCAATGCATCTATCAGTGCATTAGCAGAAGAAGCACAGGCTGAAACGGTAGTAAAGTTAGGCCCCCGAAGTCCATGACGAATAGAAATTATCCCTGGAGCGATATCTGCAATCATTTTGGGAATAAAGAAGGGGTTGAAGCGAGGAGTACCATCACCCTTGCCAAAGGCAAGTACTTCCTCTTGGAAAGTAGTAAGTCCTCCTATTCCAGCACCCCAAATTACTCCTATACGACCTTTGTCTTCCTTTGTCAGGTCAAGTCCTGAATTTCTCAGCGCTTCATCAGAGGCTACGATGGCAAATTGGGCGAATCGATCCATTTTGCGAGCCTCCTTCTTATCAATAAATTGGGTAACATCAAAGCCCTTTACCTCACAAGCGAACTGTGTTTTGAACTTAGAAGCATCAAAGTGAGTAATAAGGTTTGCCCCACTAATCCCTTCAAGAAGTCCTTTCCAATATTCCTCTAAAGTATTTCCTATAGGAGTAATGGCTCCTAATCCTGTTATAACGACTCTTCTGGTTTGCATAATAATTTAGGTTTAAAATTAAAATGTATCGCCTACATATACTAAAACGGGGAGTTTTGCCTCCCCGTAGAGCATTTTTTCAAGTGAGTGAATGCTATTGTTTTGCTTCTTCAATATACTTAATAGCTTGTCCCACTGTTGAGATGTTTTCAGCTTGATCATCAGGAATTTGGATATCAAATTCTTTTTCGAATTCCATAATCAATTCTACAGTGTCCAAGGAATCAGCTCCTAAATCATTTGTGAAACTTGCTTCAGGTACCACTTCTGTTTCATCAACTCCGAGCTTATCCACGATAATAGCTTTTACTCTTGATGCGATGTCTGACATAATTTTAAATTTTAATTTAACTCGTTGCAAAAGTAATAAAGTTTTTTTGATTAACACTACTTTGTTGAAAAAAAAGCATTGTTTTTTATATAAAATGCTAAATATCATTGTTTTATAAAATATAAATTACTCTTTTTACCCTACAAAATCTTACGTTCAGTTACTAAAAAACCATTAAAAAATTCATCTTTTTCACCTAAAATATTCTTCTTTTGTTCTTTTTAATAGGTAAAATAAAAAATATTTTATATTTTTGCCCATTATTTTATAACTCATGAGAAATTATTTTCTATATTTGTTCCTATTCCTTTCCTGGTGGGGAAGAAGCCAAAACTTCACCTTGAATGGTAATATAAGTACTCCTTATGAAGGAAAAATTTACCTATGGTATGGAGATAAGGTGGATAGCACTACTGTTAATAATAAGGAATTCCACTTTCAAGGGAATATTGCTTATCCTATGAAAGCCTCCCTATCAGTAAACAGAAAATTTAAGGAGACAGGCTTTTTCATCTTAGACAAAGGAGACCTTTCTTTGGATATTGCCATTGAGAACAAACGACAAGTATACATCAAAAGTCTCAATGGAAGCCAAACCCTTAATGAGGTAAAGAACTTTCTACTCTTTAGAACTAAGAGTGCCAAAGCCGCCAATCTGCCTGAGCTACTTACCGCACGCTTAGAGCAAATTATTCGTAAAGACCCTAAAAGTCAGTTTGCAGGAATGTTACTCTCAGAACTACTTACCAATAGGGATATTTCCTATAAACAAGCACAAAGACTATATAGCCTTCTGGACAAGAACACTCAGGATAAGGAAGATCTCCAAAGAATAGAAGTACTACTAAGTGCCATGAGTAAAACACAGGTTGGAAGTACTTTCCCCGATATTGAACTCTCTACAGAAAAGGGAACTGAAAAGCTCTCCGCTGTCAGAAAAAAACTTACCTTAGTGAATTTCACTGCCTCTGACTGTATCGCTTGTGTAGAGGCAGATCGCCAGTTTGGGAACTTATTCAAGGAATACCATCGTTCACATGGCTTTACAATCTATTCCATATATTTAGATAGTGATAGGAATACATGGATTGACCATCTCCACCGAGAAGGTATTCGCTGGACAAGTACCATCGCTCCTAGAAAGTTCAAAGAAGAAACGATACAATCCTTAGGAATTATTGATATCCCTGCGAACTTTCTCTTGGACGAACAAGGAAAGATTATCGCCGTGAATATATCTCCTAAAGGGGTACATCGTATTCTTGACCCTAAGGCTGCCGCCCTTGTACCCGTACCTAAAAAAGAAAAGAAGGGAGTAAAGAAAACATCTCCAACAAGAACATCTATTAATAATAAAAACAGAAAGAAGAAATAATGATAAATCCTGAATACATCGGTTATCTTGCCTCCGTATGCCTTGTACTGAGTTTTATAATGAAAAAAATTACCCACATCAGAATGATTAACTTAGTGGGATGCCTTTGCTTTGTTATTTATGGCTTCATGTATGATCACAAATTATGGCCTGTGATTATCCCTAATGCCTTAATTTGCTTGGTACAAATATACTATTTATGGATAAGAAAAGAGGCTCATTAAGCCTCTTTTTCATCTTCCTCCCAAAAATCAAAATAGTTAAACCATTGTAGGGGATACTTACGAAGCATTTGCTCCATATTCTCTGTAAAAGCATTAAGGAGTCCTTGAGCATCACGGTGCTTAGCCTGAGCCATACGTGCATAAAGATGATAATGCAAGTTCTTCTCCTTCATCACATATACAAATATTACAGGCACTCCCAAGCGAGAAGCTATCATAAAAGGTCCCGCTGGGAAATGTGTCTCCTTCCCTAATAAAGTTGCTCTAAGATATTTTGTTCCTTCAAAATAGCGATCCCCTGTTAGGCAGATAATTCCATTATTCTGTAAGGCATCGCTGATTTCAAAAATGTGAGACATATCCTCCTTCACAAAAATAAACTTAGGGGTATACTTCCGTAAGGAAATTCCTTCCAGATACTCCTTAATCGCAGAGCGCTCCATATCCGTAGTAACTGTATGTATCTGGCAATCCACATCAAGCTCTCTGAAAAAAAGCTCTGCTACTTCAAAGTTACCTATATGAGCCGAAATAAGGATTCCTCCTTTGTGCCTTTGTAGAAGAGAACGGAGCAGCTCCACTCCATCAAATTCATAGGTGAACTGATGATGAAACTGAGCAAAAATAGCCACCTTATCTATAATCGTTTGTCCAAATACAAAATAATTCCGATATACCGATACAAAAGCCTTCAGAGGAGAATACCCCAATCGTCTATGGAAATACCTGTAAAGATATCCATTAGACTTCCATTGAGAGAGAAAATAATAAAAAGCTACAAAGATAAGTAATACATACGCTGAGCGAATCCCTAAGTACTTAATGAGGAATACAAAAATCCTATAACCCAATACATTTCCTTTTGACTTTCCTTGCCATTTTGTTCTAACAACTTTTTTCTTTTGCATTGATTTTTTGCTCTAAGATAGTATAGAAATCATCAAAAGTAACTATAGGTTTAAAATCAGACTCTACGAGTTTTACTCCAAATTTTTCCTCAATGACCACTACCAAGTCTACATAATCAAGACTGTCAAGTTCCAGGGATTCTCTAAAATTTGCTTTAGGATGGATGAGTGCTCCATCTACCTCAAACTCCTCTACCAATACTTCATTGATAGTTTCTATAATTTCGTCTCTTTTCATTGCATGTGAATTTAGGTGCAAAAGTAGAAAATTTTTTACAAGAATTAAAATAAAAGACCTCTATTTACCTTTCTCTTCTTCAAAGAAAATATTTTTTAAGGAAAAAGAAGCCTTTCTTTAAATATTTTTTCGGAAGATATCCAATAAATATATTTATAAATTATTGATTATAAGCAAAAAATAAAATAATTAATTATTTTTCAAAAAAATGTTGTTGATATAAAAAAATGTTGTATCTTTGCACCGCAAAACAAAACCGAGGTCTGGTAGTTCAGCTGGTTAGAATACATGCCTGTCACGCATGGGGTCGCGGGTTCGAGTCCCGTCCAGACCGCTAAATTTAGTTGTGTTGTTTTGTGTAATATTTGGTTTTACACAGGTTATTTTAACCAATGAAAGGCTTTCCTTTGGAAGGCTTTTTTTTTATCTATACAGATATTCCTTAAGATACATTAACGATTAATTAGACTACTCTATTTAAAAACTTACCCATGGAAATTAACAAAGAGAATCGAAAATGGTTAGAGGATTTACACCTTTCCCACCCTGTTGTGATTGCAGGTCCTTGCAGTGCTGAAACACAAGAGCAAGTACTTGAAATTGCCCATGCCCTTAAGGATACTGATGTATCTTACTTCCGTGCTGGTATCTGGAAACCGCGTACACGACCAGGTATGTTCGAAGGAGTAGGTGCTTTAGGACTCCGATGGCTTCAACAAGTAAAGGAAGAAACAGGGTTAAAAACAGCGACCGAAGTAGCCAATAGAGACCATGTGAAGCTCGCCTTAGAACATGATATTGATATGCTCTGGATAGGTGCCCGATCCACAGTAAGCCCTTTTATAGTACAAGAAATCGCTGACGCACTTAAAGGTACAGATAAGACTGTCTTAGTTAAAAATCCTGTTAATCCTGATTTGGCTTTATGGCTGGGAGCTATAGAACGACTCCTACGAGCAGACATTAAAAACCTAGGAGTTATTCATCGTGGATTCTCCACTTACGAGAAAACAAAATATAGAAATATTCCTGAATGGCAATTGGTCATTGAACTACAAAACAAGTTTCCTGACCTACCCCTGATTTGTGACCCTTCACATATTACAGGTAAGCGAGAATTAATCTTTGACGTCTCACAAACTGCCCTTGACTTGAACTTTAATGGACTCATGATAGAAACCCATTGCACTCCAGATAAGGCATGGAGTGATGCCTCTCAACAAATTACCCCTAAGAGATTAATACAGATAATGAATGATTTACGTGTTAGGAAAACTTCTTTTGCAGAGGAAAGTTTTTCTTATCAACTCAATACCCTACGTTCCCATATTGATCTCATTGATGACCAACTCCTTGCCCTACTAAAAAAGCGTATGCTCCTCTCCGATGAGATAGGAAAGCTCAAGAAGACCCATAACGTGGCTATCCTACAGAGTCAACGATGGTATGAAATTCTCCAAAAGGCAACTTCCGAAGGAGATCGTGATGGACTCAGCGAAGAATTCGTTATCCAAATATTTAAAGCCATCCATCAGGAGTCCATTAACCGACAGGAGAAAATAGTAAAAGAGAAATAATATATGGAATTAAAAATATTCCCTTTTTCAATCTTATATTTCTAAGTTCCTAATACCTGAATATGTACCAACTTTTTTTTGATTTCTCCTTTGATCCTAATTTCCAACGATTATTACCCATCCCATACATTGCTCAGCAAAGGAATAACCATTGGTATTCCCTCAGAAAAGCTACAGACGAAGTCCTGAAAAGCACTCCTATTCCATTAAACCCTTATAAGGAAGAAGCGCTGCTCATAGCCAATAGCCTACAACTTCCTTCTTTGTTAGAGAAATTTACTAAAAGGGAAATTTCTATACAAAAATTATACAATGATAATGATAAAAAGAAATATATACAACAACAAATAGAGGAAAAAATTTCAAAACTATTAGAAATTATTGCAACAAACCAGCTACTCCTTACGGTATCTCTTAACAAAGAACAGCCTTTGGAGAATCAATATATAGAAAATACTACAAAAGTACTCATTCCTTCTTTGGAATTTGAGAAAGTACCTGATGGCATCATCTACCGATTATCCTTGTATGATAATCAAGACAAACTATGTCCCTCTGAACATAAGATAACACTCCTTAGTTATGAAAAATCATGGATAGTTATTGATAAAAAATTAGTCAGCATTAAAGATATCAAAGCTCTTAATCTAAAGCCTTTTTTAGAGAAAACAACAGTTACTATCCCTGAAAAAATAATCCCTGAATACTTCAATAAGTTTCTTAAAGAAATTATTAAAAAGGTAGAGATTAACACCATTGGATTTGATATTATCCAGAAGAACAGTATAAAATCAGTCACTATAAAGTTTGTCCATGACTTCCTTACCCAACATTACAAGTTTTTCCTTTCTTTTGACTACGATGGATATATTTTTGGTAGTAACCAAAATAAAGGATATCATTCTAACTTAAATATTGCTTCCAATGGCACTATAACAATTGATAATTATAAAAGGAATCTCTCTGAAGAAGCCCAAAAGCATCATATTCTGGAAGCAATAGGATTTATAAATGAAGGAGGGATTTTCTTTGTAGATGATAATGACCCTTTTGCTTCTTATTTTCATCTGCTCAAGCATAAAGAAGAATTAATAGCTGCAGATTTTTTCATTGAACCTATAGAAATTCATGGTAGGAGAGTTTCTTTACAACTTCCTAAGATCCACTCCAAAGAAGCCACTAATAAAAAAGATTGGTTTGATATAGAATTATGGATAGAACAAGGCAACGAGATATTCTCTTTTGCCAACCTTATTCAGAATATTCAGGAGAATAATCCTATATATACCCTCGCTAATGGAACACTTTTTATCATTCCTAAGGAATGGTTTGCCAAATATGAGAAACTTGCTAAATTCGGAAAAGTTAATAATGGGAAAATACAACTTCCCAAGAACAACTATGCTCTACTGAAAAATCTGCCTGAGATAAAACCCAAATATATTTCTCCTGATATTACGTATTCCCCTTCTTCTAACCTGAAAGCAACCCTACGACCTTATCAAAAAGATGGTGTTAAGTGGCTTTTAGAACATTATTACAGTGGAATGGGTGCTTGTTTAGCTGATGATATGGGATTGGGGAAAACGCTCCAGATACTTGCTCTATTGGTAGCTATCCATGATACCTTTTCAGAAAAAGAAATAGAACAACCTTCTAACCTTTTTGAACTCGGGCAAAAACAAAAAGAACCTTTAAGAGCCCTTATTATTCTGCCATCAACTCTTCTTTTCAACTGGTATGAAGAGGTGAAACGATTCACACCACAATTCAAATGTACACAATATGTAGGAGAAGAAAGAAAAACAAAGATAAGACGACTCATAAACTATGATATTATTTTCACTACCTATCCTATCATTACCCGAGACGCCAAGTTATTAGAAGGGTATCTTTTCCGAATTATTATATTAGATGAAAGCCAACGGATAAAAAACAAGAATTCCCAAGTTTTCAAATCCATTAATCTCCTTAAGGCAGATCATCGCTTTTCCCTCAGTGGTACCCCCATTGAGAATACACTAACCGACTTATGGTCACAAATGCAGTTTATCAACCCTAATATATTGGGAAGTTTTACAAAATTCAATAACTACTTCAGAATTGGAATTGAAAAGAAACACGATCCCATTATAATGGAAGAACTCAAAACCATTATTAGCCCTTTTCTCCTTAGACGTACTAAGGCGCAAGTATTACAGGACTTGCCTGATATGGAGGAACAAATTGTTTATTGTCCTATGAGTGAAGAGCAAAAGAAATGGTATGAGCGTGAAAAATCAAAAGTTCGTAACAAACTCTTACATATTGACAATCATTCCCAAACCTTAAATATTCTAAATATGCTTACCCTATTGCGACAAATCAGCAACCATCCCAAGCTATTGGATAAGCAAAGCAGTATCCCCTCAGGAAAATATGAAGAGGTAATTAATCTCTTAGAGCAGCTATTGCTCTCACAACATAAAGCTCTTATTTTCAGTAGTTTTATCTCTCACTTAGAAATTTATGAAGATTGGTGTAAGGCAAATAATATTAAGTTTGCTACTCTGACGGGGGACACCCCTATACCAGAGCGAAAAATACAGGTAGAGTCCTTTCAGAAGGACAAGGATATTATGTTCTTCTTTATCTCTCTCAAGGCAGGTGAAGTGGGGCTGAACCTCACCACTGCCTCATATGTACTCCTGTTAGATCCTTGGTGGAATCCTTTTGCTGAACGACAAGCTATTGCCCGTGCTCATCGCTTAGGACAGCAGCATAAAGTAACTGTCATTCGTTTTGTTACCCAGGACACTTTAGAAGAGAAAATTATTCATCTGCAACAAAACAAAAAAGAACTTTCTGAAAATATTATAGAAGAGAATGTGCTCGTTAAAGAAGTTTTAGAGAATGTAACTACTCTATTGAAATAGGAATTGAATTTCACAAACTCCTATTTGTTGTACTTTTTCTGGATTTCCTCCCAAAGTTTAGCTCGTTCGGGGCTAATCTTGAAAGCATAACGGAGAATCTCTTCTCGTGAAGCATCACTCAGGTCATAGGCACCTCCATCTATTTTCCGGATTTTCTTTTTTAATTCTTTAAAAAAAACTTCTACTCTTTTGTCTTTGTTGTCCTCTGCAGCAAGAAAGGTATATAACTTATAAGGATGAGTAATATTCCATTGCCTAGCAAGTTGTTTTGCCTCTTCAACATTCTTAAGTAGCGTGTAATAAGGAATTCTATCCCAAGTATAGGTAATAGCAGCCATAGCTTCCCGCGTAGCTCTCCAATCATTAAGTTCATACATAAGTACTACAGCCAGAGAATCCGGATAGGCACGAACACGTTCCTTGAGAAATCGATGTTTCTGAATTGCTTTCTCAAAAGTTTTACTATCCATAGTTATTTGATAATTCTTGTTTAGATATTTGTATGGATAGTTTAAATAATCTGTCCTTTTCTCCTGTGCATTGCCAAAGAAAAAAAGAAAAATTGATAAGAAAAGTATTCCTATTTTCATTATCTAAAGCATTTTAAGGCAACAAATTCGTTCGTTCATCGGGAAAAATGACGGTGGGCTGGAAAGTCTTAGCTTCCTCAAAATCCAGCAATGCATACGAAATAATAATAACAATATCTCCCTTTTGTACCTTGCGTGCAGCAGGTCCATTAAGGGTAATCGTTCCTGAATTTCGCTCTCCACGAATAATGTAGGTGTCAAAGCGTTCTCCATTATTCACATTTACAATGGAGACCTTCTCTCCTACAATAAGGTTAGCCGCCTCCAAAAGAGCTTCATCAATAGTGATGCTCCCTATATAATCCAAGTCCGCACCAGTTACTTTTACGCGGTGAATTTTTGATTTTAATACTTCTATTTTCATAAGGGCAAAGGTAAAAAATATTTAGGGATTACAGATGGTTTCTTGCTTTAAAATTTGTATATTTGCCTCTGCATATCATTAAATCCTTATACTATGAGAAAATATCTACTCCTTTTACCTATATTTGCTATAGCTTGTAGGTCGTCATATATTACTGAAATCCCCCAAGAGACAAAAATCTCCACCAGTCTTCGTACAGGAGGTACTCATAAGATTGTTGCTTTCGTGGAGGATGATGCCTACTATAAGGTAGCCCAAAAGAACCTCTCTTATAAAGAAGCTAAGGAAGCTATCACTGCCCAGCTCCCCGCTGCATCCTCCGATTGCTTATGTGGAATAACAGTACATGGAGGTATTATCCGAATTGATGGTGAAAAAAAATCATGGATTATTGATATCAAAGAACTCCCTACCATTGCAGGTTTAGTTCTATACGATGGCAAAAATAAACCTATCGTAGAACTTAATCCTAAAAAATATGAAATGCGCTTTAGAAAAATGTTTCGACAAAATTTAAAATAAAGAACATTATACAAATCATGTCCAACAATAAGCCATCGGAAAGAAGGACATGTTAAAATAAAAACTACAATCTAATTCCACAACCAAGGGAAAGTCATACCTTTGTACAAAGTAAAATAAAACATTCTATTTACTTATGAAAAATACAGTATTCATCGTATGTGTTATCTTAATAATGGTATCATGCCGTAAAGATACTGATTCAGATACACAACATATCATGGGGGTAGTACGCAATGAACATCCTCGCCTTTTTATTACCAAAGAAGATATTCCAAATATCAAGAATGCAGTCCAAACTTCATTGTCAGAGGTGTATACACACACTAAAAAAGAAATTGATAAATTCATAACAGAGCCTCTCTTTTTTGAAAATCCTACTATCATTACCCCTACTCAAAACAGCATAAAAGTAGGCAAAGTATCGCAAGTAGCTATGTTATATCTCATAACAGGAGAGATAAAATATCTGGATTATACCAAAAAGTCTTTGCAAAAAATCATCGAATATTACCATCTTCGGATACAACACAACTTAAATGCCGATTGGTATGTATTCTCTCAAATCAGTGTACTATGTGCTTATGATTGGATTTATAACAGCCTAACTCCTGCCGAACGTGAGCAAATAGGTCATCCTCTTTATGATATAATGATGGAAATTGCTTGGCACGGAAAGGGCATACGTCCAGAACGCATCCGTGAGAACACAGGTGGGTATGATACTGGTTTTTATGGTACTGAATCCCTACCGTGGTATATAGGTATCACTTTCCATAATGACGGTTTTGACAATGCTCGTTGTGAAGAGATGTTCCAGAAAGGGCTGGCTTTGAATCTGAAAATGACAGATTTTCGTCGTGAAATGAGTGGCAATAGTGGTGGAGGTATTACTGCCTGTATGGGCTATGCAGTAGGAGCTAATCCTATCGCTGACTTTAATTTTATCCGTTCTTACCAGGCAGCCACAGGGGCAGATATCTCTGGTCAACTGAAGTACGTATTTGGATATTTAAAATTCATTGATTGGAATCGTTTGCCAGGCAATCGCGAATTCGGATTAGCAGATAGCTATCATAACGATTGCTTGCTTCCTGAAAGAGATATCAATTACCATCTAAGGGAAATAGCTACTATTTATGGGAATTCTTCCAATTTACAACGACTTTTAGGTTCTTTCCATAAGAAACATGCTACCGAACGTCTTCCCTTTATGCCCTTTTTGCAACAAGTTCCTCAAGGCGTACAAGGCGTTAATTCTTCAGGTAAAGGAGCTATGTATTTTGAAGGGGTGGGTGAAGCTATTATGCGCTCAGGAACAGGTGATAACGATACTTACGCAGTCTTCGTAACTGGTGCTAAATCAGATTATCACAAGCATTTTGACAACAATCATTTTATTATATACAAACATGGTTACCGTGCCTTAGATACTGGTACTCGTCCTGAACCCAGCTGGCACCTGTCGCATTATTATGCACGTACTGTAGCTCATAACTGTGTAACCATCAAAATGCCTAATGAAAAATTCCCTTTATACTGGGGCATAATGGCTGGTGCTGCTAACGAACCTAAGAACCTTCCCATTCCTAATGATGGCGGGCAATACAAGATGACCGAATCTGTAATGAAAGAGATGCGTACCACTAATGATTATGTGTATTTAGTTTCAGATGCTACCAAAAGCTATAACCCCAAAAAAGCATCGCTAGTAATGCGTGAATTTATATACTTCTACCCTGACCTTTTTGTAGTATTTGACAGAGTAACGGCTACTGACAAAAATTATCCTAAAACATGGCTACTACACACTATTAATGAGCCTATAATGAAAGGGAACAATGAATTTTCCGAAACTTCTGATGGAGGTAAGATGATTTGCCGTACCCTATTCCCTTCCGATGCTATACTTACCAAAATAGGAGGGAATGGAAAGGATTTCTGGTCTGACGGTCGCAACTGGCCTATACCCAA
Organism: Capnocytophaga sp. G2; assembly: GCF_035282625.1. Classification (NCBI taxonomy): domain Bacteria; kingdom Pseudomonadati; phylum Bacteroidota; class Flavobacteriia; order Flavobacteriales; family Flavobacteriaceae; genus Capnocytophaga; species Capnocytophaga sp. G2. Next base: position 16,306 of record NZ_JAYKBU010000001.1, read on the forward strand.
ACTCACACCACAAGATTACGGGTATGCTATGAACCTCCCTCCTGCCAATCATCCACAGTTAGGACATTGGCGTATAGAAGTGAGCCCAAAAACATCTTCTAAGGAAGATCTGTTTATGCATATTATTCAAGTGGGCGATATAAGTCTTTCAGAGTTACCCCATACAGAAACTTTTGAAAACATCACACAAATAGGATTAAGATTCACCTATCAAGGGAAACAACACATTTTAACCTTCGATAAAACAAGGTCGTACGGATGCAAAATTCAATAAAAAAGCCCCTTTAATAGGGGCTTTCATATTGTCAAAACTAAGAAAAGAATTATTTTAATTCTACTTCTGCTCCGGCTTCTTCTAATGATTTCTTAAGATTTTCTGCATCCGCTTTAGAAACACCTTCTTTTACTTTAGAAGGAGCTCCATCTACCATTTCTTTAGCTTCTTTTAGTCCAAGCCCAGTAAGATCTTTTACTAATTTCACTACTGCCAATTTGTTAGCTCCTGCACTTTTGAGGATTACATCAAATTCTGTTTTTTCAGCAGCAGCTTCTCCACCGCCAGCAGCAGGACCTGCAGCTACAGCAACAGCAGCCGCTGCGGGTTCAATACCGTACTCATCTTTAAGGATTTGAGCAAGTTCGTTTACTTCTTTAACAGTTAAGTTTACTAATTGTTCTGCAAAATTTTTTAAATCTGCCATTTCTATCGTTTTTTAATGGTTTATAAATAATTAATGTGTGTACTATTGACGTTCAGAGAGTGTTTTAACAATTCCTGCTAACTTTCCGCTACCTGACTTAAGAGCAGAAATAACATTTTTAGCAGGCGATTGCAAGAGGGTAATAACCTCTCCGATAAGTTCCTCTTTGGATTTGATAGAAGAGAGTGCTTCCAACTGGTTATCACCAATAAATATTGCCTCTTCTATATAAGCTCCTTTTAGGAGGGGCTTTTCTGATTTTTTTCTAAAGTTCTTAATCAACTTAGCAGGGGCATTTCCTACTTCAGCATACATTAGGGAAGTATTTCCTTTAAGAACAGATGGAAGTTCTCCAAAGTCCTTATCTGAGGCTTCCATAGCTTTTGCTAAGAAAGTATTCTTCACCACCGATAATTTAATATTTGCTTTGAAGCAAGCACGACGAAGGTCGGAGGTTGTCTTTGCATCAAGCCCTGTGAGGTCTGCCAGATAGATTACATGATTTGCTGCTAACTGTGCGGTTAAATCCTCTATTATTACTGATTTTTCTTCTTTTGTCATAATTTTCTCTTTTAACTACGTTGTTAGACTGCTTTTGTATCTATAGCTACACTTGGGCTCATAGTACTTGATAAGTAAATAGACTTAATATAAGTACCTTTAGCGGTAGTAGGTTTTAGCTTAATAAGGGTTTGGATTAGTTCATTGGCATTTTCCATTAGTTTCTCAGGGGAAAAGGAAACTTTCCCTATAGAAGCATGGACAATACCCGTTTTATCTACACGAAAATCAATTTTCCCTGCTTTTACTTCTTGTACAGCTTTACCGATTTCCATAGTTACAGTACCTGTCTTAGGGTTAGGCATAAGCCCACGAGGACCCAGTATACGTCCTAAAGGTCCTAACTTACCCATTACCGCTGGCATAGTTACAATCACATCTATATCTGTCCAGCCGTCCTTGATTTTTTGTAGGTACTCATCCAATCCTACATAGTCAGCACCAGCAGCTTGTGCTTCGGCTTCTTTATCAGGGGTTACTAAGGCAAGTACACGTATATCTTTCCCTGTTCCATGAGGAAGAGTAACTACCCCACGTACCATTTGGTTTGCCTTACGAGGATCTACTCCCAACCTTACTGCAATATCCACAGAAGCATCAAACTTAGTAAAAGAAATTTCTTTTATTTTCTTACTTGCTTCTGCAAGGCTATATAGTTTATCAGCTTCTATTTTAGATAAAGCCTCTTTGTATTTCTTTGTCAATTTTGCCATAATAAATCAATTAAAAAGGTTTATCTCCAGTGATTGCGATTCCCATGGAACGTGCTGTCCCAGCCACCATACTCATAGCAGATTCAATAGTAAATGCATTCAAATCCTGCATTTTATCCTCTGCTATAGCACGCACTTGATCCCAAGTGATATTAGCTACTTTCTTACGGTTAGGCTCTCCTGAACCTCCTTTGATTTTGGCTGCTTCCAAGAGTTGAACTGCCGCAGGTGGGGTCTTTACAATAAAATCAAAAGATTTATCTTTGTATACGGAGATAACAACTGGTAATATCTTACCTGGCTTGTCCTGAGTACGTGCATTGAATTGCTTACAGAACTCCATAATGTTAACTCCGGCAGCTCCCAAGGCAGGTCCAACCGGTGGCGAAGGATTCGCAGCACCTCCCTTAACTTGTAGTTTAACTACTTTGTGTAATTCTTTTGCCATTGTTCAACTTTAATTTATTAAATTATTTTTTAATCTTTGACCAAACAAAGATACTATATTTTTTCTACTTGTGTATAACTAAGTTCCAAAGGTGTTTTCCTTCCAAAGATTTTCACAATTACCTCTAACTTCCTTTTCTCTTCGTTTACTTTCTCTACATTTCCTGTAAATCCATTGAAAGGACCATCAATCACCTTAACTGATTCGCCTATTTCATAAGGAATAAGTACTGTCTCCACCTTTTCTTGGAGTTCATCCACTATTCCGAGCATTCTATTCACTTCGGATTTGCGAATAGGCGTAGGAGTACCTCCCTTTGTTTCTCCCAAAAATCCTATAACTCCTGAAATATTCTTAATAATATGGGAAACTTCTCCAGAAAGATCAGCCTTTACCATTACATATCCAGGAAAGAACACCTTTTCTACATTAATCTTCTTTCCATTACGTAACTGAGGCACCTTTTCAGTAGGAACAAGTACCTGTTCCACATAATCAGCATACCCTAAGCGACTTATCTCGGACTCAATATAATTCTTTACTTTATTCTCCTGTCCGCTTACAGCACGTACTACATACCATTTTTTTTCAAGGACTGTCATTTAGAAAATTTTAAATATCTGTGCAATAAAGCTTTCAAAAATGAAATCTACACCTGCAATAAACAAGGAAAATATAACAGAGAAAATAGTTACCACCCACAATAGCCGTTGTGCTTCCCCAAAGGGTGTCCACGTAACATTCTGTGTTAATTCTGTATAAGATTCTTTGATATAATTTATCATTACTCTTTGGTTTTTATAAAGTTCCTTAAAACTATCTGCACGGGTGGAGGGATTCGAACCCCCATCAACGGTTTTGGAGACCGCTATTCTACCCTTGAACTACACCCGTATAAAAAGAGTTTTGTTACCAAAACCCTTTCTAAAATCAATTTATCTTATGAAAATTCAATAACCTCTTGATTAATCTAAGATTTCAGTTACCTGACCAGCTCCTACAGTACGACCTCCTTCACGGATTGCAAAACGAAGACCTACATTAAGAGCAATTGGTTGAAGAAGCTCTACAGTAATAGTAAGGTTATCACCAGGCATTACCATATCTACTCCTTCAGGAAGATGGATAGTTCCTGTAACGTCGGTTGTACGTACATAGAACTGAGGACGATAATTTTCATGGAATGGAGTGTGACGTCCACCTTCTTCTTTTTTCAAGATATACACCTCTGCTTTAAATTTAGCATGTGGTTTTACAGAACCTGGCTTGCAAATTACCATACCACGACGGATATCTTTCTTATCAATACCACGAAGTAACAAACCTACATTATCTCCAGCTTCTCCACGATCAAGGATTTTCTTAAACATTTCAACTCCTGTAATAGTAGAAGTAAGTTTATCAGCTCCCATACCGATAATTTCCACAGCATCACCAGTATTAGCAATACCTGTTTCAATACGTCCTGTAGCTACAGTACCACGACCTGTGATAGTGAACACATCCTCAATAGGCATCAAGAAAGGTTTATCAATATCACGTTGAGGAAGTTCAATCCAAGTATCTACTGCATCCATCAATTTAAGTACACTATCTACCCATTTCTTTTCTCCGTTCAATGCTCCAAGAGCAGAACCTTGAATTACAGGACCATTATCTCCGTCGTATTCATAGAAGTTAAGTAACTCACGCACTTCCATTTCCACAAGTTCTAATAATTCTGGGTCATCCACCATATCTACTTTGTTTAAGAAAACAACGATACGAGGAATACCTACTTGACGACCTAGAAGGATATGCTCACGTGTTTGTGGCATAGGTCCATCGGTAGCAGCTACTACAAGGATCGCACCATCCATTTGTGCAGCACCAGTAACCATGTTCTTTACATAGTCGGCGTGTCCTGGACAGTCAACGTGTGCATAGTGACGTTTAGCTGTTTGATATTCAACATGTGAGGTGTTAATAGTAATACCACGCTCTTTTTCTTCAGGCGCGTTATCAATAGAGTCAAAACTTCTCGCTTCGGAGAGACCTTCATCGGCTAATACTTTTGTAATAGCCGCAGTTAATGTTGTTTTACCGTGGTCAACGTGTCCAATAGTACCAATATTAAGGTGCGGTTTGGAACGATCAAAATTCTCTTTTGCCATGTTTAAATAATTTTAATCTTAGTTATAATAGAAAACAATATATATAAAGTAATTATATACTATATACTGCGTACTGCGAAAGAGCCAATGACGAGATTTGAACTCGTGACCTCTTCCTTACCAAGGAAGCGCTCTACCCCTGAGCTACATCGGCTTTTAAAGAGCGGGAGACGAGGTTCGAACTCGCGACATTCAGCTTGGAAGGCTGACGCTCTACCAACTGAGCTACTCCCGCAGACATAATAGTGGGGAGAACAGGATTCGAACCTGTGAAGGTAAAACCAGCAGATTTACAGTCTGCCCTCGTTGGCCGCTTGAGTATCTCCCCTATTGATAATAGTAAAATGATGAGTATGTGAGCCGGTAGAGGGATTCGAACCCACGACCCCGAGATTACAAATCACGTGCTCTGGCCAACTGAGCTATACCGGCATCTGACCCTGTTAAACAAAAATTCGCTCCTTGTTTAGCGAGGTGCAAATATACGACAAATTTTTATTCTACAAATAAAAAAAGGCTTTTTTTTAAAATAATTTATTAACAACCTTATTTTTACTCTTTATTTACAAGAAATGTAGGGTGCTGTTCTATAGAAAGAGCAACTTTTTCAACAATTTCTTCTATACTTTCTCTTTCGTAATCAATCTTCAAAGGGGGTTTTATACGCATGGTCTGTTGAATGCCCTTTTTTTTAACTACAACTCCTTTCCTATCAAAAGAACGTCGGAATCCATCTATTACAATAGGTACCACTATAGGCTTATAGGTCTTTATCAAATGTGCTGTTCCCTTACGAATAGGTTTCCAAGGAGAAGTAGTTCCTTGAGGGAAAGTAATGAGCCATCCGTCATTAAGAGCTATTCCTATATTCTTTATATCATCCGGTCTCACTTCCCGATGTATTTCTTTACCTTTCTCCCTCCATGTACGGTTCACTTGTACGGCTCCTACATAGGAAAGGATTCTAGGAAGTAATCCTGCATGCATAGTCTCCGAAGCGGCCACATAATAAAGGTTTAACTTAGGGCGCCATACATATCCTATATTCTTCAGAGAATTCTCTCTCCCTTTTAAGCTTGCATTAAATACATGATACATTGCTATCACATCAGCAAAATAGGTTTGATGATTGGAAATAAATAGTACTCCTTTCTCTGGCAGAGAACGAATAATCTCAGAGCCTTCTATCTGTAAATGATTGAACCCTCTGTAGCGCCTATGTGTAAGAGATCCTAATACTCGTATGATAAACTTTTTTATCCACAAGGCATGCCCAAAAGGATCCTGTTTCCAAAGTTTTATTTTCGCCATTTTCTTTTCTTTATTCTCGTATCCAATGTTCTGGATTGAGTTTATTAGTATTCTTATATACAAAAAACTTCATTTCTGTTTTTCCTTCACTATCAGTAAAAATCTTTCCTAAGGGTGTTTTGGTAAATACCTTTTGTCCTTTAGTTACAAATACCTCTATAAGATTATAATAAATAGTGATAAAATTTCCATGCCTTACTTGTACGGCTTTATTTCCTCCAGGAACAGAGATAATGGCAGAGACTTCTCCATTAAACACACATCGTGCATCTGCTCCCTTAGGTGCCACTAAAGATATTCCATTATTATAATGTTTTAAGTCAGGATACACAGGGTCGTCATAAGTACCAAAACCTTGTGACTTATAACCTCGTTCAATAGGCCAGATAAGTTTCCCTTTGTTAGCTTCAAAGTCTGAAGAAAGAGCTTGCCCCTCTGGTGTTAAGTCAAAGGTCCTATCGGAGACCTTACCTGTAGTAGAGGATACATTCTTCCCCTTAGCCGATTTGGCTTTTTTGGCATTTGCCTCTGCAATTGCAAGGCGAATAAGGCGATCTATTTCCCTATCTATCTTATTAGCCTGTGCTTGCTTTTTCCTTATTTCAGTAGCATATTCTCCTTCTTTTTTCTTAATAGAAGCCACCAATGTTTCTTGTTGTTTTTTCTCCTGAGAAAGACGATTCTGTTCCCTTTGATTTTCCTCTAAAATATTCTGTTGATATTGGTATTGTAAGGAAAGAGAATCCGTCAATTGCTGCAAAAGTATGCTCTTCTGTTGGATTTCCACCGCTTGTTTCTTACGATACTGGGCATACTGTTGGATATACCTCAAGCGTTTATAGCCTTGAGCAAAATTATCTGAGGATAACAAAAATAACCATCTACTCCGTGGGGAATGTGTTTTGTAAGACTGGGCAATGACAGCTGCATAACTTTTTTTTAAAGAAGCCAATTCATCTTTTAAGGTAGTAATTTGGGATTGATTTTCTTTTATTTGCTGATTTAACAGATTTGCTTGATGATTCGTTAAGCGAATTAGTTGCGTACGAGCATTGATCTTTTCACTAATTTCTTCTATCTGTGAGGACAGAGATTTCCTTTCCTGTGCTTGCTGAGAACGCAGGGCGGACATCTCTCGGATTTGTTCCATGAGAGCTTTCTTTTGTCGCTCCAACTGTCTCTGTTTATGAGATGATTGTGCAAAAGCATTTGAGAGAGAACCTATAAGAAAAAGAAATAATATAATACGGTACATTATAGATTAAGGGTTAAAGGTTGGTATCCTGTAGGAACATTATAAGGGAACCTAACAGGAGTATTTTTCTGTAGATTGTTAAATTGCAATGTAAGTTTTGTTACCTTTTCCTCTTGCCTGACAAGCAGAGAGATTATCAAAGGGAAAAGTTGATCATCTAAGCTTTGGTATGTATAGGAAGCCTGCAGAGAACGATTTTCACTCTCCTGCAGAAGTTCGGTCGTCTCCATACGAAATTTAGAATTTAACTCAAAGGCAACCTCCAAATGCTCCGCTGAGAGCTTTCCCTTATATTTTTCATGATCTGGTTCTATTTCTGTATGCCTACTCTTAAGGATAAGCTGTCCCATAAGTAAGTTTTGAAGCATCTCAAAGGTAAAGCTTACCCCTAAGTATTGCTGAGAGATACTATAGTCTCCTTCAAAATAGGTTGCATCTAACTTATTATAGAACCGTACTTTATCTTTAGTAATTAATGCTTTGGCTATTCCCAAGGGTGCACTAAGCCAAATAGTTTCATTTTTCTTCATACGAAATGAAAGAGGAAGATTCTGCTGTTTCCTTCCATTATCAAATGATACATCAAGTGTGCCTACTAAAGTCTCAAAGGTAGGAAAAGAATGGACATGATTGGAGAGTATTTCTTTAGTTCCTAAAGAACTATCTGCTGTTCCCTGTGTATTAGTTACCTTCGTGGAGCGACAACCTACTAAAAATAATGAAAAAAGAAAAAAACCACCTATAAATGATTTCATTACACTTTCTGTTTTAAGAGGGTAAAGGTACAATATTTTTCAGAATGAATAAAAAAGCAGCTCACACTTTATTATATTTTCACATTTTATTCCGAATTATTAGCAATCTGATTTTCAAAATAAGAGGATATCTTTCTTTATTCTCCCTATTGTGTTATCTTGCCTCTTAAAAGGACTCTAAACAGGCATCTATAAAATTATTAGGTGATTCAAAAAATATGAAAAAAAATAGACCTACAGAACAAAATTTATATTTTTGTTGAACAAATAACAATAGAATTATATTGTCCTAAAGAGTGTTAGTAATAGTCTTTTTAGTTAAATCTCACTATGCTACATCACATATTAAGATTGATGAACTTTGAACAATATAATCAAAGGGAAAAGAATAAATAATAGCTCATTTACTCCTATAAATTAGAAGTGTTTCAAAACTTTCTTTGTCATTTGTCTATGATTCTACAGCACTTAAAGTGGAAAAATAAAAGAAAATAGAAATAAATGAATTTATCTCCGCTTTTTTCCTTACATTTGCGCTCAAATTAAAGTTTTCTAATTGTACCCCTACTCATATTCTTAAGTAAGTAGGTTTTAAAGTTGTACAGAAGCTACTTTTAATAGCTATTAGGAACGAGATGTTGCAGAGGTTACTTCCTGAATAGGCTTAAAGGAAATCCTTAATTATAAAAAGTTTGAAAAAGAATAATTCTCCCCAGGAATTTTATACTAAATTCATTTTTGATTGTTGATGAATATCATTACCCTTACTACAGACTTCGGAGAACAGGACTATAGTGTAGGTGCTCTGAAAGGACACTTATATCACTTACTCCCAGAGGCTAGAATTGTAGATATCTCCCACCAAGTAGAACGTTATAGTATCTCAGAGGCTGCCTACTTATTACAGGGAGCCTATAGCTACTTCCCACAAGGGACGATACACATTATAGGGGTAAATAATGAACTTCACTTTAAAAAACCCCTGTTGGTACTTAAATATAATGAGCAATACTTTATTGTCGCTGATAATGGTTTTATTTCCCTATTTACCAGAAATGAAAGTAATTTAGAGATTTATTGTATCCCTCTTGAAAGTGAATATTCTATATTTCCTACTCTTGATTTTTCAGCAAAGATAGCTCAACTTCTTTGCCAAAAAACACCTCTATCACAAATAGGAATCCCTTATAAAGAACACTTATATGTTTCTGACTTTATGCCAAAGATACATCCTAACCGTATAGAAGGAAGTATTATTTACATAGACTATTTTGGGAACCTTATTTCCAATATTACAAAAGAACTTCTGGAAAGAGAATCACAAGGAAGGCGGTTTAACGTTTATTTTCGTTATCAGGTAGTCAAAAATATTAGTGTGGAAGAGATCTATACCCAATATAACCAAGCAGAAAAACAACAATATTCAGAAGGAAATCCTTTCTTAGTCTTCAATAAGTTAGGATATCTGGAGATGGCTATCTATAAAGGAGACCCTACCTCTTCAGGGAGTAGCTCTACTCTTATAGGGATGAAAAGAGGGAATCCTATGAGTGTTGACTTCATATAAAAATAAAAGAGAGCGCAGGCTCTCTTTTACCAATTCTAACCACAAAATCTAATATATGAAAAACAATTTATCTTTTCAACTTTTACAGTGCAAAGATATAACAGTTTTCTCTTTCCTCCACAAGTTTCTCATTATTTTTTTCTATATTTGTATAGATTTCTTCTATTTTTATAAAATAATGATAACCAGCTTCTTATAACAATAAGTCCTAAATAATCTCTATACAAAGTATTGTCTGGCAATACTTTCATCCATTTTCAACTGTGTTTTCAGGGCTTCTAATGAATGAAACTTGACTTCTTCACGTAAAAAAGCTACAAAATAAACCCTAATCTCCTTTTCATACAAATCCTTATCAAAGTCAAAGAAATAGACTTCTATGCTTTCTCCTTTCCCTTCAATAGTAGGATTCTTCCCTATAGAAAGCATCCCATATATTTTTTCCCCTTCTATAATACTATACACAGCATACACTCCAATCTTTGGAATGAGTTTATGAGTATTTGCCACTTGTATATTAGCCGTCGGATATCCTAAAGTACGTCCTATCTTTTGTCCATGAACTACCTTGCCTGAAAGAGAAAAAGGATATCCTAAGTAATGGGTAGCCTGTTCTATATTTCCTTGATTAAGGGCATTGCGTATCTTAGTAGAACTTACTGAAAGAGAATCCACTTCCTGTACAGGAATTTCAATTACTTCAAAATGATACTGCTCTCCAAATGCTTTAAGCTCTTCTATTCCTGCTGAACGATTCTTGCCAAAACGATGATCATAGCCTATAATAATTACCTTTGCTTTAAGTTTCTTTACCAAAACTTCTTTTACATAATCTTCCGCTGTAAGAGAAGCAAATTCTTTATCAAAAGGTTGTATCACTAACTGTTCTATTCCATATTTCTCCAGTAGGTTAGCCCGTTCTTCTATGGTCTGTATAAGGGCGATAGGAGCGGACGGATTCAGAACCATACGCGGATGAGGAAAGAATGTAAGTACTGTAGGAATAAGATGCCTCTGCCTTGCAGTATCCACCACTTGGGCAATAATTCTCTGATGCCCTATATGTATACCATCAAATGTCCCAATGGTAAGGGTACTCTCCTTAGGGGATTGAAAGTGTGTTGTATCTGTTACAAGTTGCATTCAAAAAAGTTATTGATTAGCATTCTCTTTGCTTGCCAAAAATAAATATTTTTTTTCTTCTCTCGTAAGACTATCATAGCCGCTCTTGGTAATCTTATCCAAAATAGCATTTATACGTTCTTCTGTTGCCTTATTAGGATATCTCCCTTGAGAAGACTGTCTTTTCTTTCTCTTAAGCGAAAGGAAGGAAATATTCCTCTTAAGATATAAAGCATACAAACATCCCGCAAGGGCTCCTCCCAAATGGGCAATATGCCCTCCTGCATTACTAATAGGAATACTTGCCAAATCAATAATTATCAATAAAGCACCTAAAATCCATAAGGGCAATGAGAATATCCCAAACAAGTAAATCCTATAGAATGGCGTATAAGTGGATAAAAATATTAGAACTGCCATAATCCCTGCTGAAGCACCTAAAAGAAAATCCTCTCTTTGTGAAAAAACAGGAAATAGTTGATAAGTAAGTATAAAAAATAGACCTCCCATAATAATTCCCATAGCATAGATTCCTAAAAATCGCTTAGGAGAAAAGAGATTCATAAATAATATTCCCACAAAATAAAGCATGACCATGTTAAAGAACCAATGTCCAAAACTTGTATGAAAAAAACTATAAGCAAGTAATGTCCACGGTTTTCCCATCAAAGCGGAGAAACTCTGTGAGAGAGCAAACATATCTCTGATAAAGGGATCTGTTGTTTGCCACAGGAATGCTATGATAGAAGGAAATAAGTATCCACACAAATACCCAACAAGTAATATATAGACCACTCCAAGAGAATGTTTGGCAAATATTTTAGTAATTACCGAGTTCATTTTACTAATACAATCGCTTGCCATTAAAAGAGTTTTTCTGCCATATTTTCATCAGGATAAAACCTATCAGAGCTCCCCCTACATGGGCAAAATGAGCAATATTTCCTCCAAAGATAGGAAATTTGGTAACTCCAGAGAATAAATCTAAGGCTATTAGGATAGGAATAAAATACTTTGCCTTAATAGGAATAGGTAAGAAGATCATTATCAACTTGGCATCTGGGAAAAGCATTCCAAAGGCTACTAATATCCCATAAATAGCTCCAGAGGCTCCTACCGCTGGAGAAATATAGGCACTACACATACTATCAAGCGTTTTCTCTGGGAGTAAGTCTTTCCAATGAGTATATACTTTCTCCTGGTCAAGCATACTGGTTATCTGGTCGTATGTATATCCATCCTTAAGTAACAGTTCTATTCCTGAATGAAATTCATAGTAATTCACTGCGGTATGTAACAGGGCGGCTCCAATCCCACAAGCAAAATAAAACACAATAAAACGATTACTTCCAAAGTAGCTTTCCAAAGGGGCTCCAAAAGAATATAGGGCAAACATATTAAAGAAAATATGTGCCAGAGAACCATGCATAAACAAATGAGAAAATATCTGCCACCAATGGAAGTTCGGATTCTCAAAGTAATAGAGAGCTGCATTCATCTGTAATCCAGGCAGGAACTGTGCCAATAAAAAGAATAATATATTGGCAATTATCAAATGTTTTACAGCCTTGGTGATATTCATCATAGAATTAAAAGTAAAGATACAATTATTTAGGTAAGTTCTTAATCTTCTCTGTGAGTTTAGGGACTATGTCAAAAAGGTTGCCCACAATTCCATAATCTGCCTCCTTGAAAAAAGGTGCTTCAGGATCGGAATTAATAACTACTTTTACCTTAGAGGCACTTACTCCTGCTATATGCTGAATAGCTCCCGATACTCCCAGCGCAATATACAAATCACAAGCTAAGGGCTTCCCTGTCTGTCCAATGTGCTCGCTGTGAGGGCGCCATCCCATGTCAGACACAGGCTTTGTACAAGCCGTTGCCGCTCCTAAAGCATCCGCAAGATCCTCCACTATATGCCAATTTTCAGGAGTTTGCATACCACGACCCCCAGAAACTACAATAGAAGCATCATCTATGGAAATCTTATTAGTAAACTTCTGCGTTTCCAAATGCTTAATGGGAAAATCTTCCTTAGAGAATTCTACAGAGAAATCCTCTATAGTAGCTTGTACAGGGGCTTCTGTTACCTCCACGATATTCCCAGAAAGAGTCATCACTTGCTTAGACGCAATAGGAATCCAAGCTATTGCTTTAGAGGAAAAAATCACTTTTTGTACCTTACCTTCCTTAGGAAGTGAACTTACATTTGATAGATAACTTGCTCCCCATTTTATAGCTAACATAGGGGACATATAACGTGTATTAGCGGAGCTTGGTAACAGTATTGTACTTACTTGCTTTTTCTGAACTATTTGCCTGATGAGATCCACATAAGCTCTTGCCTGAAATACGGAAAGTTCCTGATTAGTTACCCTTATGATTCTACTTACTCCATATTGTTGCAAAATAATAGGATCTTCTACATTAATTGTAAGGGCTATTATATCTTTGGACAATGCTCTAGCATAAGAGATAGTTTCTAATGTTTTTTTAGTAAATTGTCCATTATGGTATTCTGTATATACTAAAATCATATTTTTTGCTTAAAATAATTTTCTTTTATCGTGAAGTTCTTCTATCAATTCATCCAAATTATCCGGAGAAATCATTTTTATAGGGGCTTTCCCCTTTGGCTTTTCCAAAGAGTCAATAGCTGGTTGTGTGGTAGCCTCTACCGGTGAAATTATTTGTAAAGGGGCTTTGCGAGCCATCATAATCCCTTTCATACTAGGAATACGTATTTCCTCCTCTGGGATAATCTCTTTTTGGATACCTACTACTACAGGTAAGGGGCTCTCCAAAAGTTCCTTACCTCCATCAATTGCACGGGTAATCTTGGCTATAGCCCCTTCCAATGAAAAAGCAATTACATCATCTACAAAATTAAAATCTAACAGAGAGGCTAACATCCCTCCTACCATACCTCCATTATAGTCTAAAGATTCTCTCCCACAGAATACAACTTCGTAGTCTTTAGCAATAGGGGCTAATTGCTGAGCAACAAAGAAGCCATCCATAGGTGTTGTCTCCACCCGAATCATTTCATCTGCTCCTAAAGCAAATGCCTTACGCAACACCGGCTCACTGTCCGAAAGTCCTACATGTACTAAAGTAATATGAGCCCCTCTTTGTTCTTTGAGTTGTAAAGCACGTATTAGGGCAGCTTCATCACTAGGATTAATCACAAACTGCACTCCAGAGGGGTCAAAAGCCTTATGGTCTGCAGTAAAATTTATCTGAGAGGTGGTATCCGGCACCTGATTAATACAAACTAATATCTTCATAAAATTCATCTTAAATAATAAGGCACAAAGATACAACTTAAAGTGAAAAATGAAAAACGAAAAACGAAAAAATAAGGCTTCATTTTTCCAAACAAAGCCTTACTCTACAATAAAAACCAATTTTGTTTATTATGCCTTTGGTATAAGTGATTTATAGAAAACAAATCCAAATCCAAAGGTAAGCATCAAATGAAAAGGAAAGAGTCCAAAGTCATTAAGCTTAATACCACTGTACAATCCAAATAAGAAATAACACATAAGGAGAAATTCCAGAATCATATTGGGAGAAAGCTTTTTATTAATATACTTATTACCCTTCCAAGAGTCCTTCAAGGAACTGATATTGAACTTAGGTGTACGAACGAATTCTGTCTTTTTACCCCAATAACCCTGCAATACAGCCGTTACATTATGCAAAGAAAAACCTAAAGCTACTGAGAAGAAACTAAAGAATAGCTTGATATAATCCACAAAATCATCAAACGTTTTCCCTTGAATATTTTTATAAGTAATCCAATAACAACAGAATAATATCAAGGTACTAACCATAAAAAAACTAGTTACCTTAAATACCCAAGCCAAATGTGGATAGATACTCTTAATATACATCATTGGCACACTCAATACTGCTACTAAGAACACATACAGGAACATAGAGCTATTAAGCAAATGCATTACTCCATGAAACTTTGTTTTCCAACTAATATTCTTGGAAGCCAATACATTACGAACGGATTTTCTGAATACCTCAGCACCTCCTTTGTTCCAACGGAATTGCTGAGAGCGTGCTGCAGAAACTACTACAGGAAGTTCTGCTGGGGTCTCTACATCTTCCAAATATTTAAATTTCCAGTTCTTAAGTTGTGCTCGATAACTCAAATCCAAATCCTCTGTAAGAGTGTCTCCCTCCCAATTACCTGCATCCAAGATTGTTTTCTTACGCCAAATACCTGCAGTCCCATTAAAGTTAATAAAGTGTCCTTTACTACTACGTCCTACTTGCTCCAAAGTAAAGTGAGTATCCAGAGCCAATGCCTGTATTTTAGTTAGTAGAGAATAATTACGATTGATATGTCCCCATCGGGTTTGTACTACTCCTATATGCTCATCCTTGAAATAGATAACTGTTTGCTTGAGCCAATCAGGTTTAGGAAGAAAGTCAGCGTCAAAGATAGCAAGAAAATCTCCTTTAGCAATAGCGGTTCCATACTTAAGAGCTCCTGCCTTAAAACCTTCTCGTTTTTCCCTACGTATATGAACAATATCTAAGCCTGTTTTCTGCAATTCTCCTATAATTCGCGCGGTCTCTGCCACTGAATCATCGGTAGAATCATCTAATACTTGTATTTCCAATTTGTTCCTAGGATATTCTAACTTAGCAATATTCTCCAAAAGCCTTGGTACTACATACTTCTCATTATAAATAGGAAGCTGTACAGTAACATAAGGAATTTCATTGGGATCAAGTAAATTGAACTTAGGTGCTTCGCTATTTTGATTTTTATTCTTCAAATAGTTAACAGCAAGGTTTAATATAGTCAAACTATAGAAGAAGATAAGCACCAATGACAAACAATAAATTGCTGTGACAATGTATGTTATGATAAGTCCTAAATCCATAATTTCATGGTTTTTAAAATAAGGGCAAAATTACACTTTTTTTTATAGAGAACAAGGTTAATTGTTATTTTTTTTAAAATTTCCTAAAAACAAAACTCCTTCCCAGCAAAGGAAGGAGTTTGCCAAAATAATTTTAAAACTTATTTATTATGAAAAACCTTTACTATTTTTGAAATTTAGCATATTTACTCTTGAACTTATCTATACGTCCTGCTGTATCAATAAGCTTTGTCTTCCCTGTATAATAAGGGTGTGAGGTACGAGAAATCTCCAATTTCACTAAAGGATATTCTACTCCATCTACTTCAATAGTATCTTTAGCTTCAATGGTTGACTTAGTGATGAAAATATCATCATTGGACATATCTTTGAAAACAACCAAACGATAATTAGAGGGATGTATTTCTTTTTTCATATTTTCTGATATTTCTTCTTATTTTTGAGGTGCAAAGGTACTGCTTTTTTTTGAATTGACAAATGAAAAAAAACTTTTTTATTCACAATCTCAAAATTTAACATTTTCTACTTCTTTACTTCCTTCTCCACCGTAAGCAAAGTAGCGAAAGTAAGTACTTTTTCTCCAAATTGTAAAAAGAGTTCTCTCCTATATTTTTCCTCCAAAGCAGATTGAAAATGAGTGATTGCCTGCTTTGTATCTGCCTCATATTGCACACTGAATGCCTTACTCTGGACATGTTCTGTATGTATCTGCAAAAGCCTTATCTGTAGGAATTCACTCTCCTTGAGCAACCGATCAAAATGTTGCTCTATCCAAGATTGCCACTGAGGGAATACTTCCTGTTCTATATGAAAAGTAACATTATAAATATATTTCATATACTTTTTTATTTATTTACAAATTCCATTTTAACCCCACAAAGTAGGTTCTTCCGGGTGAAACGCTGGAGTAAAAACTCGTAGTCTTAGTTATATAATCAAAAAGATTATCTATTCCAGCATTCAAGGTAAGATGATAAGGTAATTTTTTAGAGAATTGTAGCCGCCAGATACTATAAGAAGGATAATATGTATAGGCATCTCCTTCCTCATAGATATTGGTTTCACTCACATATTTCCCACTAAGGATGATATTAGGGAGATATTTCATATCTGTCTGTTCTACGTATTCTGCTTTTAGAGTGAAGGTATGAGGACGTACATCATCCCTACTTTTGCTTGTTACATAATAGGCATAAGATCCTTTAAAACGGAAAGATTTGTTAGGACGATATGTTCCTGAAAATTCAGAACTTATAATGTCCGTATTTCCATCAAAATTGATATAACGAATGGTATCATTAGAACGTGACCAATGATAAGCAATCTTATCCTTCACTTTGGAATACTGAGTCATGGCTGTAATATTCCATTTCTTAGCATTAAAATCTACAGAAAAGTTAATATTATTACTCTTCTCAGGCTTCAAATCCTTATTTCCCATAATCTGAAATCCTCCTCCCCAGGGATGAAACCAATTAGTATAAAGTTCTTTTAACGTAGGAGAGCGAAAGCCTGTAGAATAACCTCCACGAAAGGTAAAGGCTTCTATCTTAAACATTCCTGACAAGCGATAGGTGAGGAATCCCTTAAAAAGAGAATGATAGTCCATTCTCACTCCTGTTACTAAAGTAAATGCATCAGAAAGAGCCCACTCTTGCTGAGTAAAAAGAGTGTAATTTTGAGCATTCTTTTTAGCTTCAGTTCCCGTATTATTAAACCGGAAACTTAAAAGTTCATCCGAGGACATCTCAGCCCCTACTACTAAAGAATGCTTTTTATAGAGTGACTGGTTATACTGCCCACCTGCTCGCCAAATAGAATTTTCATAGTTCTTATCTTTCTCTTTCAGAATTCTATAATACTTAAACTTATCATAACGGTCATACGCTCCTGAAAGGCTAAGTGTTTTATCCTCCTTTATCTTGTAATCGGACTTAAGTGCTATCGTATAGTTATAATAGCGATCTCTTAACTTTTTAGAGGATTCTGTCCCTGAATTTCGTTCACTAAAATAATAACTTGGAGTAAGTGTCAGATTCCATTTGGGTGAGAAATCCAATCTTACTTTAGGAGTAAATCCATAATTGGTATAGCCTGCAACATTAAGTTCTCCTTTCTCAGAATATATAATGGAATCCTTTTTGTAGGTTTTCAGAGGCTCCTTGTCTGTTAGAATATAAGGCTCTCTAAAATTATAGAAAGAGGAAAGACGGATGCTTCCCCATTTTTGCTTAGTTCCTAAGGATAAGTTCGCTTTATGGTCTTTCTTAGTATTATAAAGATATCCTACATTCATTTCTAAGGGCTTTTGTGTTTCCTTAGTAATAATATTAATTACCCCTCCCAGTGCATTAGAACCATAAAGAGAAGAAGATGCTCCCTTGATAATCTCAATACGCTCAATATTATCCAAATCTATACGATCATAATCAATATTATCAAAAGTCTCCCCTGCCATGCGTTCTCCATCCATAAGGAAAAGAACATATTTACCTCCGAAGCCCATCATATTAATATTAGGCATTCCTCCATTATAGGTAAAGTTGATCCCTGAAAATTCATTTTCCAAAAAAGATTGGAAGTCAGGAGCCTGAGATTTCTGTATATCCTTAGCGGTTATCACTTGTACTGTAATAGGTACATTCTTAAGATTACGCTCGGTACGGGTAGCAGTTACTACTACTTCTCCTACCTCTACTTCCTTATTTCTACAAAGAGTAAAAATATAATTTTTCTCATCTCTTTTTAGAGATACTTTAAAGAAACTGCCTTCATAGTCATCTTGAGTTACATAAAAATGATGAGTCCCTCTGGGTAAGCCTTGAAAAGAAAACCGTCCCTGAACATCTGTTTGTAGCTTTTTCTTCAGAGAAGTAAGCTCTATAGTCACCCCTGATAAAGGTTCTTTCGTTTGACAATCAATAACTTTCCCTGAAAAGGAATATTGTGCCCTCACACTCAACAGAGAAAAAAAGCAGCCTATAATAATGAAAATCTTTGACATTTATTGAATCTTTTTATTGAAAGAAAAATAGAATTGCTATACTTGGGAAAGACATAGCAATTCTATCAATTCACATAGATTAGAAAGGTATTATTATCTAAAACTTGCCATCCTCACTGAGGATATATTGGAAAGAAGGATAGTTTTCCTGTGTTCTATCATTATAGAAATCCGTTACTTGGAATTTAGCAAAAGCTCCCTTGGCGGTTCTAATAATATAGACAAACTTGGTAGGAGCATATACATTTGGCCACTTACCTCCTTTAGATTGCATGTTTTTAGGATTAAGTGATACATAACCTGTCTTGGTATCAAAACCTCCTGAAAGTAAATGGGAAAAAGTGTCATTCCTTTCTGTTAGGTTAGGGTAACTCCCATAATACATTACCCCCTTAGCATCCTGTATATATTCTTTTTCTTTAGGCAATGTAGCGATAGGAGCAGAAAAATCATTCCCTCCAACTCTTACAACTCCTGCTTTTCCCTTACCTGACTCACCTCCATTGAGTTTTACATAGTAGGCAAAAAAGGCTATATCCCAATCCAAACTATTTTGAGGGTCAGCCACCTCTACAATAGCATTTTTTTCAAAAGAATAATACACCCATTTTTTTTGTCCTGCATTGAGATTTTTCTCCTGCTTTACATTAGCAGGTTTTTTCTCTTCCTTATTATCATCCTTACTACAAGAGCTAAGTGTGAATACCCCCGCTAATAAGGTAGCAAATAATAATTTTACTTTCATGATTTTCTTTTATTCGCTTTTAGTTTTACTCAATTGGTATTTTAGCTTAGGAAAATTAGGCACTTTTTTATCTCCTATCTTTTTGTAGAAGTCGGTTACCTGTACCTTAGCATAAGTACCATCAGCTGTTTTTATAACATATACCCATTCGTTAGGACCAAATACACCTCCATTTTTCTTTCTCCATTCAGGAGAGGGATTGATTTGAATAGCCCCTGTGGTAGAACCAAAACCTCCTGTAAGTACGGGAGAGACATTTTCCTTTGATTCTGTTCCTTTCATACTCTTAAAGATAACTTCTTTATCTTTTTCAAATCCCTTTTTAGGAGTTTCTGTAACTTTAGCAAAATCTTTTTCCTCCAATCTCAAAGCTTCTGCTTTTCCTTTCCCAGAAGTACCTCCATTGAGTCTCACATAATACCCCTTGAAAGCAATATCCCAAGAGAGATCTTCTTCTGGTTTAACGGGAGTTACCTCTCCATTTTTTAGGGAAAAATATTTCCAATCTCCAGTGGCATCCAATTGTACTTCTTTTGCTTCATTACCAGAGAAATCCAAAGCTACTTTTTCTACAGGCTTAGGAGCTTCTTTTTCCCTTAAGAAGTCATAAGTAAAAGTAATATACCCTGATTTATTTTTATCATTAGTATATCCTGTAAGTTGGATTTTTACATATTTATCTCCTTTAGCTGTTTTGAGTACATATACATATTTAGTAATCTCAAAGTGAGGAGCGTTTTCCCCTTCTTTTGGGCGTTTGTAGTTATACCAACCTTTAGGATTTGTACTTTCTACAGTTCCTGAGATTACAGGATTTTTCTCTACTTCTGTTATAGATGGCTGTGTCTGTCCAGGTAAAGGGCGACCATATTCATTAACCTTTGTATCCTTTTGATAACCTTCAGCAGGGGCTTTGGTAATGGCAGCGAAATCTTTGCTGTTGGTATTCACTACTTCAGCTTCTCCTATGCCTGATACACCTCCATTGGTACGGATATTAAAGCGGTTAAAAGCAATATCCCAATTATCACTTGTTTTAGGATTGGTTACTTCTACTACTTTACCTGTTTCAAAAGAGAAATAAGTCCACTTCTGCTGATCGGAGGCATCTAAGTTCTTAATTTCTTTTGCTGTTTTTTCTGGTGTAGGTTTTGGCTTAGGTTCCTCTTTGTTATCATCCTTACTACAAGAGGTAAAGGTCATGAGCCCTACAAGAAGTGCGGGCACTAAAAATTTTACTTTCATCTTACTTCGAGTTTTATTAATTTTGTGGGTGCAAAGATACAATTTTATTTAGAATAAAAAAAAATAAATGGATTATTTTATCCTTATTTAAAATTTACCTCCTTCAGCGAATTGATAGCTAAAAGCTGGATATCCTCCTTTTCCTTCACTACTTGTATAATCGGTAAATTGTAGCTTCAAAGGCTTCCCTTCTGCCGTTTTTACCACATATACATACTTGGTTATACCATAAATATCACCCTTGCCTGTCATCATATTAGCCATGTCAATAGTAACATAGCCTGTAGTATTCTCTCCTTTTATACCGCCCGAGATGGTTGCAGAAAAACTTCCTTTTGTAGGCTTAGGAGGCATTCCTAATGACATTACTCCTTGCTTATCTTTACTATAACCAGAAGCAGGTACTTCTTTAACCTCTGATAGGACTGTTTTATCTGTTTTGATTACCTCTGCTTGCCCTTTGCCTGAATCACCTCCGTTAAGCTTTACATAATAACGGTTAAAAGCAATATCCCAATCCAAAGAAGTCTTTGGGTCTTCCACTGTAACTTCCTTGCCTTTGGCAAAGGAGAAATACTTCCAATCAGTTCCTGAGGCATTCACTACAGCAGATTTCTCTTTCTTATTTTCTTCTTTTTTACTTTCCTCTTTGCTACAAGAGGCAAATACGAACAATCCTGTTACTAAAACAGGAATCAAAATTCTCATTTTCATTTTATATAAATATTTAATAAGCTGCAAATTTACGATTTATTTTTAATTAAACAAAATAAGAATAAATTATTATGAATAAAAAAAAGACACTTTATTCAGTGCCTTTTCAAAAAGTTAATCTCATTTTACGAATTTTCTCGTTTTACAAACTCTCTCACCAAGTTCAATACTTTCGGCATGGCATTATTCACCGCATGGAGTACTTCTGTATGAGATACGTTTGGAGCAATGCCAGCACCTCCTAAATCTGAAATAATAGAGAGGGCAAAGACCTTCATTCCCTGATGACGAGCAACGATTACTTCAGGAACAGTACTCATTCCTACGGCATCTCCACCTATGGCACGTACCATACCATATTCTGATGGAGTTTCAAAAGTAGGTCCTTGCAAGCCTACATATACTCCTTTTTGAAGTTTTGTTCCCTGCTCCTTAGCTATAGTTTCTGCAAGAGTAATCATAGCACGATTATAAGCCTCACTCATATCAGGGAAACGAGTGCCAAATTTTTCCAAGTTCCTGCCTCGCAAAGGGTGCTCAGGGAACATATTAATATGGTCGCGAATTACCATAATATCTCCAATAGAAAAATTAGGATTAACCCCTCCGGAGGCATTGGAGACAATGAGTTTTTTTATTCCTAAAAGGTGAAAAATACGGATGGGAAAAGTAACCTCCTGCATGGGATAACCTTCATAGTAATGGAAACGCCCGCTCATTAGAAGGACATACTTACCTGCTAAAGTACCATAGATAAGTTTGTTACCATGTCCCTCTACCGTGGATTGTGGGAAATTAGGAATGCCGGCATAGGGAATTTCCACAATAGGGGTTACTTCATCCTGTAAGGAAGATAGTCCAGAGCCAAGTATAATAGCAAATTCTGGGGTCTGTTCCTTAATAAATTGTCGGATATAATGAGCTGTCTGCTCGTATTTTTCGTACATAACTTATGATTTTTATGCCACAAAGGTACGGCTTTTTTAGGGATTATCCTGCTTATGTGGAAAAGTATTTATCATTTCAATATAATTATTTCACATTTACTTTTGAAATTAGCTCGTCTATATGACTAATTGATTGAGAAAAACATACTGACCAAAAAAACTTAAAAAACATTTGTCAATCTATTATCATACCTCACCTCCTACGCCTTTGTACTTTTCTACAAAAGCAGCTATTTTGCGAAAGACAGTTTGTTTTTTGGTTCGATATTGTGGATTTAACGGACTCATTTTAGGCAAAATGCTATTGAGGTCAGTGCCATTTTCGCTGGCGTATTCTCGTTTTAGAGAAAGCTGTATATATCGTTTAGCCGCCTCTTCATTTAAGTTTTCTTCTGCGATTAGCTCGGCAGCTTCAGCTTTTTGTCGCTCTTGGGCATAAGTGAAGAACGCTGCTATGATAGTCGGTTTGTCGTCAATAGTATCTAAATTAGTTTCGTTGATAAAATCGACAATAAGACCTTCTTTAGCACGGTTACCTATGCTGGCACGGATAATGCGACGCACTTCCTCTACTAAAGCCTCTTTGTTTTTGTTCTTTTTGTGGTGTTCTAAGATGAGTTCGAGGATATAATCGAGGTCTATTTCTTGAGATTTGAGCAAATCTACTTCAAAAACCACCTCTTCCCAGTCAATTAACTGTTTTTCTTGCGCTGCATTCTCTCGTTCCTTGCTTACCCAATCACGTATATCGTTATAAGTGGATTTATAATCTTGCACTAATCGTTCTTTGAGTACCTCTAATTGTACCATAGAAGCGATTTGCTCTTCGGTTAGGAAATGCTCCTCGGCAAAGGCTTTTAACGCTTCAGGATCGTTTTTATCAATCGTTTGTAGCGCTTTGAGATGGGCAAACTCATCATAGTTCTGCAAGATGTTTTCCACCTGCAAATATTCACCAAAAAGTTTTACAAAGGCTTTCTTATCGGCTGTAGTGTGAATTTCATCAGGGTCGGGGAATTGTTCTTTTAGTTCTTTTACAATTTCGTTATAGCCTCGGCAAGCTTTACCAGTAATGATATCAGTAAAGCCCTCAAGATACTCTTGGTAGCTTTTTTCGAGGATTACATTCTTGGTGCTCTTATCGCCGAAAAGGGTAATAGCATCGATGGTAGCTTTTTCTAAATCGCGGAAAGTAACGATATTACCAAAGCTCTTAGTGCTGTTGTAGATGCGATTGGTGCGAGAATAAGCCTGCAAAAGTCCGTGATAGCGCAAGTTTTTGTCTACAAACAACGTATTGAGCATAGGGGCATCAAAACCAGTGAGGAACATACCCACTACTATCATCAGGTCGACTTCTTGATTTTTCACACGGTTACTCAAATCGCGATAGTAGTTTTCAAACGATTTGCTTTCTAATGAAAAACTTGTTTTAAACATCGCATTATAGTCGGTAATGACTTTTTCCAAAAACTCTTTGGCACTGACGTCCATAGCGGAAGGTTCGAAAGTTTCGTCGGTAATGTCGCCTATAGCATTTTGTTCTTCATTGGCAGTATAAGAAAAGATAGTCGCTATCTTAAGCGGTCGGTCGCTATCTTTTTGCAAGGCGTTGAGCTCTTGGTAGTAGCATTTGGCAGCCTCTACACTACTAACGGCAAACATCGCATTGAAGCCCTTATTACTGCCCTCATTCCTGTGGGTTTTGAGGCGGAAATTGCGCAAAATGTACGTAGATATTTCCCTAATACGTTCGGGGTGTAGCAAGAGGCGTTTGTTTTCGGCAGCACTGAGTTTAGCTTCATCTTGCTCGGTTTCTATACCCTTAAATTGTGGACGTACATCGTTGTAATCTACTTTGAATTTCAGTACTTTTTCATCGCGAATGGCATCGGTAATTACGTAGGCGTGCAGTTCGCGACCAAACACGCTGGCAGTAGTTTCGCTTCCCAAGGCATTGTCGGGGAAAATAGGGGTGCCTGTAAAACCAAATTGGTAGTACTTTTTGAACTTCTTTTTAAGGTTCTTTTGCGCTTCACCAAATTGTGAACGGTGTGCCTCATCGAAGATGAAGACAACTTGCTGGTCGTATACCGGCAAATGCTCTTCACTCCTCATCAGGTTGTTGAGTTTCTGGATAGTAGTAACAATAATTTTATGGTCGTTCTTAGTTAAATTCTGTTTGAGTCCAGCAGTACTACCTGAGCCATTTACACTGTCGGGCGAAAATCGTTGGTACTCCTTCATCGTTTGATAGTCCAAATCTTTGCGGTCTACCACAAAGAACACTTTATCGATAAAATCGAGCTGGGTAGCCAATTGGGCAGCCTTAAAGCTAGTGAGTGTTTTGCCCGAACCTGTAGTGTGCCATATATAACCACCTCCCTCAAGAGAGCTCCAGTGCTTAGCCTGATAGGCACTTTTTATCTTCCAGAGCAGTCGCTCGGTAGCGGCTATTTGGTAGGGGCGCATCACTAATAGTGTGTCGCTTACATCAAGCACGGAATAGGTGAGTAGCACTTGTAATAAAGTGTTTTTCTGGAAGAAAGTAGCGGTAAAATCCTTAAGGTCTTTGATGAGCGTATTATCGGCTTTTGCCCAATTCATCGTAAAGTCGAAACTGTTTTTATTACGCTTTACGGTATTAGCAAAATAGCGGGTATCGGTACCGTTGGAAATGACAAAGAGTTGTAGGTATTTGTACAGAGAACTCTCGCTGTTGAAACTCTCTTTGCTATAGCGATGCACTTGGTTGAACGCCTCACGGATAGCCACCCCTCGTTTTTTGAGTTCGATTTGCACTAAGGGCAACCCATTCACTAAAATCGTTACATCATAACGATTGGCGTGAGAGCCTTTCTGTTCGAACTGGTTGATGACCTGTACCTTATTGCGAATGATATTTTTCTTATCTACCAAATAGATATTTTGTATATGCCCATCGTCGAACACAAAGTCGTAGATATAATCGCGGTGCAGTTTGCGCGATTTTTCTACCAAGTTATCGCTGGGGGCATCTAAATATTCCTCTACAAAGCGTGCCCATTCGGCATCGGTAAAGATTACGCTGTTGAGGTTTTGCAGCTGCGTGCGCACATTTGCCAAGAGTGCTGCGGGGGTAGTAAGCTGCGGCAGGTATTCATAGCCTTGTTCTACCAAATCCTCTATAAATTCGCGTTCTAAAGCATTCTCGCTTTGGTAAGTGGCGGGTGCTTCGCTCACTTTAGAGAGCTTAGTATAATTGTCTAAAACGATGTAGTTTTGTGTTTCGGCGATAGTGTTGTAGGTCATAATATGATTATAATTTATTTTATCTTATCTGTAAGGGCAAAGTCAGCGAGCTGGCGCAGCTGAGTATGTGAGGCAATTCGTCTTCAAACAACAATCCTTCCTCAATATTTAGGGTCAATTGCCATTGACCCCTACGAGGGGAACGACAATAATTTCTCCCTATAATACTCGTATTGTTTTCTGCGTAGGGCAATTTCTTTGGGCAGCCCCTCGCTGATAGAATTTACTAAAGTATCGAACTTATCGAGAATAGAGGCAATGCGTTGTTGCTCTTCTAATGGGGGGAGAGGGATTTGAACTTGTTGGAGTTCTTTCATCGGTATACTCTTCACAGTACCTCCAGCTGATTTACTTATAATTTTATCTTTTATTTTTTGACTACTCAGAATATGACGAACATAACCAGATGTTATCATAGAATGATTAGGTTTTAAAGAATATACCCCTTCTTTAATATTCCAATTAATAGGTTTTTCTTTGATAATAGCAGTTTCTCCTATTGTCCCTGTTCCTGAAAAAAGGATATCCCCAACCTCTAAATTAGAACGTTTCTGACAAAGTTTTAGAGCTTCATCATTTATTTTATCTGTTTTGTCTGAAGGGATAATCTTACCATCTTTTAATTCTCTAATTGTTATGTAATAGTGGTTAGCATCACTGGTATTTAATGTAAAAAACTGTCGAGGGTTCAATCCTGTTTTTATTGATAAAAGTACTTCCCCCAGCGTTTTCCATTCCACTTCATTTCTTTCATAACTCAACAACTTATTGCGATAGTATTCATACTGCCGCTTGCGGCAGTCCAGCTCCGCCTCCAGCTGGGTGAACTTATCCAAAATACGGACAATCTCTTGCTGAACAGAAAGAGGAGGAAGAGGGATTTTTTTATTAGCATAGTTACTAATCCATTGTCGTTTATGATCACCTTCTATAAGTTCACTTGGTAAAGTGTTTAGCCAATAATAAATATACTTCAATGATACCTCTTCCTCATTTTTAGAGGTAATCATCTTCATTGCAGATGATTTGGCTTTGAAGTCAAAATCTACCCATTTGTTAGCTGTTGTAAAATCGTCAAAAATTATAACAGGGCTTATAGAAGCCTTATAAATACCTTCTGTTTCATCTGTATAACCAAGAATAAATGTTTTACCAGCAGTTAATACAGGAGTAGGATATATATCCTTATAATTACTTGACTTTACTAGATATTTTGTTGGCTGTTCATATTCCGCTATCTCTCCCAGAGGTTTCCATACTACTTCAGCGCCTTGCAGGAGATGTTCTATATAAGGGAATATTTTTGGTTCTTGTGTCATTGTTATTTGTGTTTTGTTTTCAATAGCTTAGCTGTGTTTTTCTCCAATGCTTTTAAACTCTCTAAATAGGATTGTTCTATAGGCGATAGTGTGCGTGCTTCATAAGCTCGGTATTCTTGTATTGCTTTCTGCTCGGCCTGTTCGTGACTGACAGTCCCTGCTCCTTTCAATACTCCTTTGCCGTAATTGGCTGAAAATTTATCTAATTCATCTACCCAATCTTGCATATACATGGGGCTTTGTGTTTGTGCTTTAAGCTCTGCCAAATCAAAAAAGGCAGAAACAAGACGGTTTAAGCGGAATAGTTCTTCTTCTGTAAGATAATTCTTTGCTATTTTAGCCTCGTTTAGGGTAGGCAAAGCTCCTTTAAAAGTTGTAAGCCCCATAAAATCTTTAGTACTATCTGCTCTGCGATATCAGTTCAGCCGATGTTTGCTCGCTACAGGCATAATGCAGTTTGTTTTGTACTATTTTAAAAAAAGTAAGGGTTATTTCACTTTTAGAGTTGTAATCCCTACTGGTAGCATACAAATCGAGCACTTGGCGGTATAGCGCCTTTTCACTTGAGCGGATATCTCGTATTCTATTGAGGAGCTCTTTCCAATAATTTCCACCTCCATTGCCTTTTAGGCGCTCATCATCCATCGTAAAACCTTTTACAATGTATTCTTTTAATCTCTCAGTAGCCCATTGCCTAAAGCGTGTTCCTTGTACAGAACGAACACGATAACCCACAGAAATAACAACTTCTAAATTGTAATATTTTACTTCTCTTTCTTGAGTTTTTCCTTCTATAGCACCGTGTTGAGTGGTATGTCGGAATTTCCGACATACCACTTTTTCATCCAATTCTCCTTCCTCAAAAATATGAGAGATATGCTCTGTTATGGTAGTACGTCCCTTTCCAAACAATGTGGCCATCTGTTCTTGTGTAAGCCACACTGTCTCACCTTCTACCCTTACATCTATCTGTACCGCACCATCTTCACGCTGATAAAGTATGATATCTTCTTTTTGAGCTTCCATATTTATCTATTGGTTTTCTATTTCTCTAATAATTCCCTCAATATCAGTCCTCAGTTCATTAATCCGCACTACGGTTTGCGCTACTTCGGCGTTGAGTTGCTTGATATCTATCACCTCGCGGGTGTCCTTTGCTTCTATATACGAACTAACGGATAGGTTGTAGTCATTTTCGGCTATCTGCTCGTTGTCTACCTGCACAGCGGTGTGAGGTACCGTCTCTTTGTCAGCAAAAATACTAACAATACGCGCTATATGGTCATCGGTCAGTACGTTGTTGTTAGTTTCTTTCTTAAAAAAGTCCTCACCACTGGCATCGATAAATTGGGTTCGGGTGTCGGGTTTGTGTTTGGAAAGTACCAATATATTTACCGCAATGCTGGTGCCGTAGAAAAGGTTGGGTGGTAGGGCAATAACGGTTTCTACATAGTTGTTATCGATGAGGTATTTACGGATTTTCTGCTCGGCACCTCCACGGTAGAAGATACCAGGGAAACACACAATGGCGGCGCGCCCCTTAG
The DNA here is from genome assembly GCF_035282625.1 of Capnocytophaga sp. G2. NCBI lineage: Bacteria > Pseudomonadati > Bacteroidota > Flavobacteriia > Flavobacteriales > Flavobacteriaceae > Capnocytophaga > Capnocytophaga sp. G2. The sequence goes on from NZ_JAYKBU010000001.1 coordinate 44,611, forward strand.
CGGAAAGGTAACTGAGGGAGTGCAAGACAAAGGCAAAGTCGGCTTTGGATTTTGGGGCTAATACACCTGCTGGCGCAAAACGGTCGTCATTGATAAGGGTAGGGTCGTCGCTACCTATCCAGTTCACCGAATAAGGAGGATTGGAAACGATGGCATCAAAAGGTTTTTCATCACCAAAACAAGGGTTGATAAGCGTATCGCCTAAAGCAATATCAAACTTGTCATAGTTGATATTGTGCAGGAACATATTCATACGAGCCAAGTTGTAGGTGGTATGATTGATTTCTTGCCCAAAAAAACCTTCTTCTATCTGGTAGTCATCGAAGTGTTTTTTAGCTTGTAGTAGGAGAGAGCCTGACCCACAAGCAGGGTCGTAAATCTTATTGACCCTTGACTGCCCATGGAGGGCAAGCTGAGCAATGAGCTTGGAGACATGCTGAGGGGTAAAGAACTCCCCGCCCGATTTGCCTGCATTGGCAGCATAGTTAGAGATGAGGAACTCATAAGCATCGCCAAAGAGGTCAATTTGGTGGTTTTCAAAATCGCCAAAACTAAGCCCTGCCACTCCGTTAATTACCGCGGCGAGGCGTTTGTTTTTTTCCTCAACGGTATTGCCAAGGCGGTTGGAGGTAGTGTCGAAGTCGGCAAACAGTCCTTTGATATCTGCTTCAGAGGGGTAGCCATTGGCGGAACTTTCGATAGCCGAGAAGATAGCCGCTAAATCGGTATTGAGATTGGAATTGGTATTCGCATTTTTGGCTACATTTACAAACAACTGAGAGGGGTAGATAAAATAACCCTTAGTTTTCGTAGCATCGTCTTTTATTTCAGGGGTAATAGCCTCATCGGGCAGCTGAGCGTACTGCACACTCTCATCGCCACCTTCGATGAAATTAGTAAAATTCTCGCTGATAAAACGATAGAAAAGGGTACCTAAAATAAATTGTTTAAAATCCCAACCATCTACCGCGCCGCGTACTTCATTGGCTATCTTCCAAATAGCGGCTTGTAATTCTTCTCTTTGCTTGATACTTGTCATTACCTGTTACTTTAAGAAGCAAAGGTACACTTTTTCAAGACATTTTACAACAAAAAACCGCCCTATGTTTAAGGCGGTTTTTATTTTATGCTTCAGAGGAAGTCTCTTCCTTTGCCTGTGGCGCTTCAGGAGTAGGCTGCTCTGCTGCCTTTTTCCCTCCTCGTCCCCTACGAGTAGATTTTTTCTTAGCAGTTCCCTTAGGTGAGTATCCTGCTTCATTATAATCTACCAATTCAATAAGAGCCATCTCAGCGTTATCTCCCAATCGGTTACCAAGTTTGATGATACGGGTGTATCCACCTGGACGGTTAGCTACCTTCACTGAAATATTCTTGAAAAGTTCAGTAACGGCATATTTGCTATGTAATCGGCTGAATGCTATACGACGATTATGTGTAGTATCCTCCTTAGATCTGGTAATCAAAGGTTCTACAAATATCTTCAAAGCTTTAGCTTTAGCCAAAGTAGTATTGATTCGCTTATGCTGTATTAAAGAACAAGCCATATTCGCCAACATAGATTTTCTATGAGCGGCGGTTCTTCCTAAATTATTTATTTTATCTCCGTGTCTCATTTTCGTTGAATTAATATATTATAACAGAATTTACTATTCTTTTTCTAATTTGTACTTTGACAGATCCATTCCGAAAGTAAGTCCTTTGCTTTCTACCAACTCATCAAGTTCAGTAAGTGATTTTTTACCAAAGTTACGGAATTTCATCAAATCAGTTTTAGTAAAAGAAACCAAATCCCCTAAAGTATCTACTTCGGCTGCTTTGAGGCAGTTCAGTGCGCGTACAGAAAGATCCATATCAATCAATTTGGTCTTAAGGAGTTGGCGCATGTGTAAAGATTCTTCATCATAGCTTTCTGGCTGTACCACCTCTTCTGGTTCAATAGTAATACGCTCATCAGAGAAAAGCATAAAGTGATGAATCAATGTTTTAGCCGCTTCCATTAAGGCATCCTTAGGATGAATAGACCCGTCTGTTTTGATTTCAAAAATCAACTTTTCATAATCGGTTTTTTGTTCTACTCGATAGTTCTCAATACTGTATTTTACATTCTTAATAGGAGTAAAAATAGCATCAGTAGGGATGGTTCCCACAGGCATATTAGGTTTGGCATTTTCCTCAGCGGAAACATATCCCATACCCTTATCAATGGTAATATCCATTTTGATTTCTACCTCGGGTTCCATATTACAAATTACCAAATCGGGGTTCAGTACTTGAAATCCTGTTATAAATTTTTGAAAATCACCCGCAGTCAATTGTTTCTTTCCTGTTACAGAAATGGATGCTTTTTCATGATCGGTTCCTTCTGTTTGCAGTTTGAAACGCACTTGCTTCAAGTTCAAAATAATTTCAGTAACATCTTCTACTACCCCTGCGATTGTGGAGAATTCATGTTCTACTGTATCTATTTTAACCGAAGTGATTGCGTAGCCCTCTAAGGAGGAGAGCATCACTCGTCGTAATGCGTTACCAATGGTGAGTCCATAACCAGGTTCCAAGGGGCGAAACTCAAACTTGCCCTCGAACTCGGAGGATTCAATCATGATAACCTTATCTGGTTTTTGAAAATTGAATAATGCCATAATCTGACTGCTGACTAATATTATTTAGAGTACAACTCTACGATTAATTGTTCTTTAATGTTTTCAGGTATCTGAATACGCTGAGGGAGTGCCACAAAAGTACCTTCCATTTTTTCAGGATTCCAAGTAATCCATTCATATACAGAGCTGTTACTTGCTAAGGCATTTTCTATCACAGTAAGCGATTGTGACTTGTGACGTACTCCTACAATATCTCCTGCCTTTAGAGAGTAAGAAGGGATATTCACTACTTCACCATTAACAGTAATATGACGGTGAGAAACAAGCTGACGAGCAGCACGGCGAGAAGGGGCTATCCCCATACGATATACTACATTATCCAAGCGAGCTTCACAGAGTTGAAGCAATACTTCACCGGTAACTCCTTTGCTACGGCGCGCCTTTTCATACATATTTTGGAATTGTCGTTCCAAAATTCCATAGGTATATTTTGCTTTTTGTTTTTCTTGTAGCTGGATTGCATACTCAGAGCGTTTTGCTCTCTTACGATTAATTCCATGCTGTCCGGGAGGATAGTTTTTCTTAGCAAAAGACTTATCTTCACCGAAAATCGCTTCCCCAAATTTACGAGCGATTTTACTTTTAGGGCCTATATATCTTGCCATTTTACATTTTTTTGTTTAAAAGTGAGAGAGGATTATGAATTAAGGCTTATCCTTCGATAATCGGAGCCCTCTCCCATAGGTTATAACTTGTTATACTTTACGTCTTTTTGGAGGACGACAACCATTGTGAGGAAGTGGAGTTACATCAACAATTTCAGTAACTTCTATCCCAGCATTATGAATACTTCTGATGGCAGACTCTCTACCTACTCCAGGACCCTTTACGAATACCCGTACTTTCTTAAGTCCTGCGTCAAAAGCCATTTTAGCGGCATCTTCAGCAGCTACTTGAGCAGCATAAGGAGTATTCTTTTTAGAGCCTCTGAACTTCATCTTTCCTGCAGAAGACCAAGAAATCACATCTCCCTTTTTGTTAGTTAAGGAGATAATGATATTATTGAAAGTAGCTGAGATATGTGCTTCTCCTGAAGATTCTATAACTACTTTACGTTTTTTGGTAACTTTTGTATTTGTTTTTGCCATATCGCTACTTATTATTTAGTTGCTTTCTTCTTGTTAGCAACAGTTTTTCGTTTTCCTTTTCTTGTACGAGAGTTATTTTTTGTTTTTTGACCGCGTAAAGGCAATCCAGAGCGGTGACGGATACCACGGTAACAACCAATATCCATAAGTCGCTTAATATTTAATTGCACTTCTGAACGCAATTCTCCCTCTATTTTATAGGATGAAACTGCTTCACGGATACGAGTGATTTGCTCATCGTTCCAGTCGCTTACTTTGATGTCTTCATCTACTTGAGCTTTTTTTAAAATTTCTTTAGCTCTGCTTTTACCAATTCCAAAAATATAGGTAAGTCCTATGACGCCTCTTTTGTGTTTTGGTAAGTCAATACCTGCTATTCGTGCCATAATTTATCCTTGTCTTTGTTTGAATCTCGGATTCTTTTTATTAATTACGTACAATACCCCTTTTCTTCGTACAATCTTGCACTCAGGGCTTCTTTTCTTAATAGATGCTCTTACTTTCATCTGTTGTCTGTTTTAAAAACGAATTTTATTATTAATATCGGTAAGTAATGCGTGCCTTGGTAAGGTCATAGGGAGTCATTTCAAGTTTTACTCTATCACCAGGAAGGAGCTTTATGTAGTGCATACGCATTTTCCCAGATATATGAGCCGTTACCACATGACCATTATCCAACTCCACACGGAACATTGCATTAGAGAGTGACTCTATGATAGTCCCATCTTGTTCTATCGCTGCTTGCTTTGCCATTATCTCCTCTTTTTACCTGTTTTCATAAGACCATCGTAATGACGGTTGAGTAGATATGAATTCACTTGTTGCATTGTATCAATAGCTACCCCTACCAAGATGAGCAAGGAGGTACCCCCATAGAATAATGCCCATTGTTGGTCTATCTCCAATAAAGGTATCTTATTGACTATAGCAGGAAGTACTGCAATAGCTACTAAGAATAAAGAACCTGGGAAAGTGATAAGGGACATAATCTTATCCAAATACTCACTGGTTTCCTGTCCTGGTTTTACTCCTGGTATAAACCCTCCATTACGCTTAAGGTCATCAGCCATCTTATTACTTGGAACAGTAATTGCAGTGTAGAAATAAGTGAAGATGATAATAAGCAATCCAAAGAGTACATTATACCAAAACTCAAAAGGTGAACGGAAAGCGTTCTGGATACGTATTGCCCAATCTGATTTAGAAAGGCCTGCTAGCGCAGCTGGAACGAACATAATTGCTTGTGCAAAGATGATCGGCATTACTCCTGCTGAATTAAGCTTCAGAGGAATATACTGTCTTGCTCCAAAGATATTTCTCTCTACTTGCCCTCCTGTAGTTCTTCTTGCATATTGTACAGGGATTTGTCTTACAGCCAAAGTAAGATAGATACATCCCAAAATAACCAATAACCATAAAAGAATTTCTACAATTACAATCATAGGGCTGTGTACCCTATTCATCTCACCGAAGAAAGCATGAGGCATACGAGCGATAATCCCTACCATAATAAGTAAAGAAATACCATTCCCCACTCCTTTATCAGTAATTTTCTCACCAAGCCACATAGCAAAAATGGTTCCTGTTACTAAGATAATTACTGAAGGAATAATAAAACTTAATCCTTTTCCTAAAAGGAAGGCTTCTTCAGGGACTCCCAAAGCACTGATGGAATAAAGATAGGCAGGAGCTTGAACAATACAAATAGCAATAGTAAGCCAACGTGTAATCTGATTGATTCGCCTACGTCCACTTTCTCCTTCTTGTTGTAACTTTTGCAAATAAGGAATGGCAATTCCCATAAGCTGTACCACAATAGAGGCAGAGATATAAGGCATAATTCCCAAGGCAAATACAGAGGCTTTAGCAAATGCTCCCCCTGTGAAAGCATTAAGAATATCTAACAAACCTCCTTCCGAAGTTTTTTGAGTAAGATTACTTAATTTCTCCGCATCAATCCCTGGAAGAATGATATGTGCACCAAAGCGATATACCAAAAGAATTCCCAAAGTAAGGATAATACGGTTACGTAATTCCTCTATTTTCCAAACATTCGTTAAGGTCTCTACAAACTTCTTCATAAGATATTATATTAGAGCGTTATAGCTTCTCCTCCTAATTTTTCAACGGCTTCTTTAGCGCTAGCTGTAAATTTATGAACAGAGATTTTAAGTTTTGTTTTTAACTCTCCTCCACCAAGAATCTTTACTAAATCAGATCTTTTAGCTAAACGATTTTCTACTAAAATATCTATATTTACAGTATCGGTAACAATCCCCTTATCCACTAATTCTTGTAGTTTTCCAAGGTTGATACCTGTATATTCCTTACGGTTGAAGTTTTTGAAACCAAATTTTGGTACGCGACGTTGAAGAGGCATCTGTCCTCCTTCAAAGCCAATTTTGGTAGCGAACCCAGAGCGAGATTTAGCTCCTTTGTGTCCACGTGTGGAGGTGCCTCCTTTACCTGAACCTTGTCCTCTACCTACGCGCTTCCCTTCTTTGTGTACTGAACCTTGTGCAGGTTTCAAATTACTTAAATTCATAATTAAATGCTACTTTTTTGTTATGCTTCTTGTACAGAAACTAAGTGTTTTACTTTATTAACCATTCCCAAGATACTTGGGGTAGCCTCATGAGTTACCGACTTACCAATAGCTCCCAAGCCCAAAGAGGCGAGAGTTAACTTTTGAGTTTTGGCACGTTTTATGCTACTACGTATTTGTGTTACGATAATATTCTTTGCCATAGTGCTTGTTTTTAACCTTTAAACATTTTTTCTAAGGAAACTCCTCTTTGCTCAGCAATTCTCTTAGCACTTCTAAGTTTTAAGAGTGCATCAAAAGTTGCTTTTACTACATTGTGAGGGTTAGAAGAGCCTTGTGATTTAGAAAGTACGTTATGTACACCTACGGCTTCCAATACGGCACGTACTGCACCTCCAGCGATTACTCCAGTACCTTCAGCTGCTGGTTGGAGATATACACGAGCACCTCCAAATTTCCCTTTTTGTTCATGAGGAAGGGTAGTCCCATTAAGGGGAATACGTACTAAATTCTTCTTTGCATCTTCTACTGCTTTAGCAATAGCGTCAGATACTTCTTTGGATTTGCCTAAGCCCTGTCCTACGACTCCATTCTCATCTCCTACCACTACAATAGCAGAGAAACCGAAAGCACGTCCTCCTTTGGTAACTTTAGTTACACGTTGCACTCCTACCAAGCGATCCTTTAGTTCTAATCCGCTTGGTTTTACATATTCTACATTTTTATAATTCTGATACATAGTTTCTTAGAATTTAAGTCCGCCTTCTCTTGCTCCTTCTGCTAAGGATTTTACACGTCCATGATACAAGTAACCCCCTCGGTCAAAAGAGATGGTTTCAATACCTGCTGCAAGCGCTTTCTTAGCAATGGATTCACCTACTTGCTTAGCTTTTTCAGTTTTGGTACCTGATAATTTCAAATCTTTATCACGTGATGAGGCTGCTACTAAAGTAACACCCTTGGTATCATCTATAATTTGTGCATAGATTTCACTATTGCTTCTAAAAACAACCAAACGAGGTCTTTCAGGAGTTCCAGAAACGGTCTTTTTGATTCTGTACTTGATACGTTGTCTTCTTTCTATTTTTGATAATGCCATTATGTTACGTTTTAAGCTGATTTACCTGCTTTTCTTCTAAGTTCTTCCCCTACAAACTTGACACCTTTTCCTTTGTAAGGTTCTGGTTTACGGAAAGAACGAATTTTAGCTGCTACTTGTCCGAGTAATTGTTTATCGTGAGAAGTAAGCTTAATGATCGGGTTTTTCCCTTTTTCATTAATTGTCTCTAATTTAATTTCTTGAGGGAGTTCCATAAGGATGTTATGAGAGAAACCAAGTGCTAAATCAAGTTTTTGTCCCTGATTAGTTGCACGGTACCCTACCCCCACAAGTTCTAACTCTTTGGTAAAACCTTCAGATACTCCTACTACCATATTATGTAGTAAGGCACGATAGAGACCATGTAAGGCATTGCTTTGCTTAGTATCTCCTTGTCTTTCCACTATGAGTTGTCCATCTTCTTGCTTTATAACAGCGCCTTTAACCACTTGGGTTAATTCGCCGAGTTTCCCTTTCACAGTAACGATATTATCTTTGATAGTAACTGTTACTCCTTGAGGAATACTGATGGGTGCTTTACCTATTCTTGACATTGCTTTAAGTCTATTTTTTTAGTAAACATTACAAATTACTTCTCCTCCTATATTAAGGGCTCTGGCTTGTTTGCCAGTCATTACCCCTTGAGAGGTAGAAACGATAGTGATTCCAAGTCCATTGAGCACACGTGGAAGTTTGCTAGCCCCTACATATCTGCGGAGCCCTGGGGTGCTTACACGTACAATTTTTCTGATAACAGGTTCCTTAGTTTCTTTATCGTATTTGAGGGCTATCTTGATGATTCCTTGTATATCATTTTCTTCAAACTTATAGCTAAGAATATAGCCTTGATCAAAAAGGATTTTGGTAATCTCCTTTTTGAGGTTTGAAGCTGGGATTTCTACTACTCGATGCCCTGCACTACTGGCGTTGCGAATTCTTGTCAAATAGTCCGCGATTGGGTCTGTGTACATAATTTTTCTTTTTTAATTACCAACTTGCTTTTTTTACACCCGGAATAAGTCCTTTATTTGCCATTTCACGGAAAAGCACACGAGAGATTCCAAATGTGCGCATATATCCTTTAGGGCGACCTGTGAGTTTGCAACGATTATGCAAGCGTACAGGAGATGCATTCTTAGGTAGTTTCTGTAATGCTTCATAATCACCAGCTTTTTTAAGAGCTTTGCGTTTTTCTGCATATTTTGCTACCAATTTAGCTCTTTTGACTTCACGAGCTTTCATTGATTCTTTCGCCATATTAATTCTTTTTAAAAGGTAATCCTAATTCGGTTAATAATGATTTTGCTTCTTTATCTGTATGAGCAGAAGTAACGAAAGTAATATCCATACCTGCAATTTTATTGATTTTGTCAATATCAATTTCAGGGAAGATAATTTGCTCAGTAATACCTAAGTTATAGTTACCACGTCCGTCAAATCCTGTTGCTTTTACTCCTTGAAAATCTCTCACACGAGGTAGAGCTGTAGTAATAAGTCTGTCCAAAAATTCGTACATACGCTCTCCACGAAGAGTAACTTTAGCTCCAATGGACATACCGCGACGGAGCTTGAAAGAAGCTACATCCTTTTTAGAAGTAGTTGCTACGGCTTTTTGACCTGTAATCTTAGTAAGTTCCTCTACGGCATATTCTATTTGCTTTTTATCTGCAACAGCAGCCCCTACTCCACGGCTTACTACAATTTTTTCAAGTTTAGGAACTTGCATTACATTTTTGTAACCAAATTCTTCTTTAAGAGCTGCAATTATGCGCTCCTTATATTCCTGTTTGAGTCTAGGTATATATGTCATAATTACACTACTTGTTTTGATTTTTTAGAAATTCTTATTTTTTTGCCATCACGCACTTCATATCCTACACGGGTTACCTCACCACTCTTAGGGTCTAAGAGAGAAAGGTTAGAAATATGGATAGGAGCTTCCTTTTTGACAATGCCTCCTTGAGGATTTTGTGCACTGGGTTTGGTATGTTTTGATACTAAGTTCACACCTTCCACGATAGCTCTGTTCTTTTCACGATCCACTTTGAGTACTTTTCCTTTTTCCCCTTTGTGGTCGCCAGCGATTACCTGTACTGTATCGCCTGTTTTTATTTTTAGCTTTATCATCATTGCATAGATTAAAGCACCTCAGGTGCTAATGACACAATTTTCATAAACTGCTTGTCACGGAGTTCACGTGCTACAGGACCGAAGACACGGGTACCTCTCATTTCACCAGCAGCATTCAGTAGTACGCAAGCATTTTCATCAAAACGAATATAAGAACCATCTTGGCGCCTTACTTCTTTTTTTGTTCTTACTACTACAGCAGTGGAAACTTGTCCTTTTTTTATACTTCCATTAGGGGTTGCTTCCTTTACGGTAACAACGATTTTATCCCCCACAGAAGCATAACGACGTTTGGTTCCTCCAAGTACACGAATAGTCAAAACTTCTTTGGCTCCTGTGTTATCTGCTACTTTTAATCTTGATTCTTGTTGTACCATAATTACTTCGCTCTTTCTATGATTTCTACTAATCGCCAACATTTAGTTTTACTAAGTGGGCGTGTTTCCATAATGCGCACGGTATCACCGATATTGCAGTCATTTTTTTCATCGTGTGCAACAAACTTTTTAGTTTGCAATACGAATTTTCCGTACATAGGGTGTTTTACACGTTTTACGACAGATACCACAATGGATTTTTCCATTTTATTACTGGTAACAACCCCTATTCTTTCTTTTCTGATATTTCTCTTTTCCATATTAAAGCCACAATGATTATTGTAATTCTCTACGGGTTAATTCACTTGCTATACGGGCAATATCTCTACGAGTAGTACGAATAGTAAGTGGATTTTCTATTGGAGAAATGGCATGAGCCATTTTCATTCCCGAATATGCTTTCTTAAGTTCGGTGAGCTTCTGCTCAAGCTCAGCGACTGATAAATTTTTAACTTCTGACTGTTTCATTGTTAGTAAAATTAATCTTGATAATCTCTCGCTACAACGAACTTAGTAGTTACGGGTAACTTTTGAGCAGCAAGGCGGAGAGCTTCTTTGGCGACATCCAAAGGTACACCTCCTACTTCAAATAAGACTCTTCCAGGCTTCACTACAGCCACCCAGTATTCAACAGCCCCTTTTCCTTTCCCCATACGTACTTCCAAAGGTTTCTTGGTAATAGGCTTATCTGGGAAGATCTTAATCCAAAGCTGTCCTTCACGTTTCATATAACGGGTAGCCGCTACACGGGCGGACTCAATTTGGCGAGCAGTGATAAAGGCGGATTCTAAGGATTTAACACCGAATGTCCCATTAGAGAGTTGGTGTCCTCTTTGGGAAATTCCCTTCATTCTTCCCTTTTGTGCCTTACGATATTTTGTTCTTTTTGGTTGTAACATTGCTAACTGATTTTAATATTATTTTCTTCGGCGAGCACGTTTTGCATCTGAGTTTCCTTCCTTAGAAGAAGAACCATTTAGGTTTTTCTTAGTCATTCCTACCAATGGAGAAAGTTCTCTCTTACCATATACTTCACCTTTCATGATCCATACCTTGATCCCCATACGTCCATAAGTAGTATGAGCTTCATCAATAGCATAATCAATATCTGCACGGAAAGTAGAAAGAGGAATACGTCCCTCCTTATAACTTTCAGAACGAGCCATTTCAGCTCCATTCAAACGCCCAGATATTTGAATTTTGATACCTTCAGCGTTCATACGCATAGTAGCGGCAATAGCCATTTTGATTGCTCTACGGTAAGAAATACGATTTTCAATTTGTCGAGCAATACTTGCTGCTACAAGGGGTGCATCAAGTTCTGGTCTTTTAATTTCAAAGATATTGATCTGAATATCCTTTCCAGTAATTTTCTTAAGTTCCTCCTTAAGCTTGTCTACCTCTTGTCCTCCTTTTCCGATAATGCTACCAGGACGGGCAGTAGTGATAGTAACGGTTACAAGTTTTAAGGTTCTTTCAATAATTACACGAGAAACACTAGCCTTTGACAAACGAGTATGAACGTATTTTCTGATTTTATCGTCCTCAGCCAATTTGTCACCGTAGTCATTTCCTCCGTACCAGTTGGATTCCCATCCTCTGATAATTCCAAGGCGATTTCCTATTGGATTTGTTTTTTGTCCCATACCTTTATCTTAGCTTTCAGTGTTATTTTTAGCTCCTAATACGATGGTTACGTGATTGGAACGTTTGCGAATTCTGTGTGCTCTTCCTTGTGGAGCTGGGCGAAGCCTTTTGAGCATTGCACCACCATCTACGCGGATTTCTTTAATGAATACTTGTGCTGTTTCTATATCAACCCCCTCATTTTTAACTTTCCAGTTTTCAATAGCTGAAAGTAATAACTTGTGCAAAGAAGTTGCTGCTTCTTTTTGGTTGAACTTTAAAATAGCAAGTGCCTTATCTACGGGAATACCGCGTACCAAATCTGCCACTAAACGCATTTTGCGTGGCGATGTAGGGCAATTATTCAATTTTGCAAAAGCCACTTTTTGTTTCGCTTCTTTAATCTCTAATGCTTTTTCTCTTTTACGAACTCCCATAGCTTTTATTTTTTACCTTTATTTTTTGCTCCTGCATGTCCTCTAAAAGAACGAGTAGGTGCAAATTCTCCTAATTTATGTCCTACCATGTTTTCAGTGATATATACAGGAACGAATTGTTTTCCATTGTGCACTGCGATAGTTTCTCCTACAAAATCAGGAGTAATCATAGATGCTCTTGACCATGTTTTGATCACGGTTTTCTTTCCTGTTTCCTTATTTTGGAGTACTTTTTTCTCCAAAGCATAATGAACATAAGGACCTTTTTTTAATGAACGAGCCATATCTTACCTTATTTCTTTCTACGTTCTACAATATACTTATTACTTGCCTTAGTCTTAGAACGAGTTCTATAACCTTTGGCAGGGATTCCCTTACGAGAGCGTGGATGACCTCCTGAGGCACGTCCTTCACCACCTCCCATTGGGTGATCAACTGGATTCATTACCACTGCACGTGTACGAGGACGGCGCCCAAGCCAGCGTGAACGACCCGCTTTTCCTGAAAGGACTAACTGATGGTCTGAGTTAGACACTGCTCCAATAGTAGCCAAACATGTAAGCAAAATCATACGTGTTTCTCCTGAAGGCAACTTCACAGTGGCATACTTTCCTTCCTTTGCCATTAGCTGAGCAAAAGTACCTGCTGAACGAGCCATATTAGCTCCCTGCCCTGGGCGGAGCTCAATACTGTTAATGACTGTTCCTAATGGAACTTGTGAAAGAGGCATTGCATTTCCTATTTCAGGAGTTGCATTCTCTCCCGATACAATCACCTGTCCTACTTTGAGTCCTGCAGGAGCAATGATGTACCTCTTTTCCCCGTCAGTGTATTGAACAAGCGCTATAAATGCTGTTCTGTTTGGGTCATATTCAATTGAAACTACAGTGGCTTCCACACCGAATTTGTTTCTCTTGAAATCAATGATACGATACTTCTTCTTGTGACCACCACCAATATAGCGCATGGTCATCTTCCCTTGATTGTTTCTCCCCCCTGTCTTTTTTAACGGAACGAGCAAACTCTTTTCCGGCTTATCAGTGGTAATCGCATCGTAATTATTTACCACTCTAAAACGCTGACCAGGAGTCGTGGGTTTCAATTTTCTTACTGACATACGGTCTTTTAAATAGTGTTATAAAAATCTATTGTTTTTCCTTCTTTTACACTTACAATTGCTTTTTTCACTGCATTGGTTTGTGCAAGTTGCAATCCATTTTTAGTATAACGAACAGAACGCTTTGGAGCATAATTTAAAGTTCGTACTTTCTCAACAGTGACTCCGTAAGTTTCTTCAACAGCTTTCTTTATCTGAATTTTGTTAGCCTTTTTGTCTACAGAAAAGGTATAACAGTTTCTCAACTCACTATCATTATTTGCTTTTTCTGTATTAATAGGTTTTATCAATATACTCATAATCTTACTTTGTTAAATTTGATTGAATCACCTCCACTGCACTCTCCAACAATACCACATTTGTCGCGTTAGCTACATCATAAGTGTTTAACTCATAAGCAGTTACCGTATTCACAGAAGGGATATTACGAGAGGACAAATATACATTTTTATTTGTATCCGCCAATACAAAAAGAGATTTTTTATCTTGGATACCAAGAGCTGCTAAAATTTGAGTAAAATCCTTTGTTTTAGGAGTTTCAAAATTAAAATCTTCCAATACAATAATAGTCCCTTGTTGTGCTTTTTGGCTCAATACAGAACGACGTGCAAGTCGTTTTACTTTTTTATTGAGTTTTTGAGTATAATCCTTAGGGCGAGGTCCAAATACGCGTCCTCCTCCTACAAATACAGGGGATTTCACACTACCTGCACGAGCAGTACCTGTCCCTTTTTGCTTTTTAATCTTACGGGTACTTCCTGCCACTTCATTACGTTCTTTGGACTTATGAGTTCCTTGACGTTGGTTGGCTAAGTATTGTTTGATATCCAAATAAATAGTATGATTATTAGGCTCAATCCCGAAAACAGCCTCAGAAAGAGTAACCTTTCTTCCTGTTTCTTTTCCTTGTATATTTAATACTGCTACTTCCATTATTTATGAATCGTTACATAAGCATTTTTATGACCTGGAACACATCCTTTTAGGATAAGGAGGTTCTTTTCAGGAATCACTTTTAACACTCTTAAGTTTTGTACTGTTACTTTTTCAGCTCCCATTCTTCCTGCCATACGCATCCCTTTGAATACGCGTGAAGGATAAGAAGAGGCTCCTACTGAACCTGGAGCTCTAAGTCGGTTATGCTGACCGTGAGTAGATTGTCCCACTCCTCCAAAACCGTGTCGGCGCACAACCCCTTGAAATCCTTTTCCCTTAGAAGTCCCTGTTACATCCACGAACTCACCTTCTACAAAGAACTCGGCTGTAATTGTATCACCTAATTTGTAAGTGCTCTCAAATCCTTGGAATTCGATAAGTTTCTTCTTAGGAGAAATACCTGCTTTAGCAAAGTGACCTGCTGCTGCTTTATTGGTGTGCTTCTCTTTTTTGTCATCGAAACCAAGTTGAAGAGCTTCATACCCGTCAACCTCTTTGGTTCTGACTTGGGTAACTACACATGGACCCGCTTCTATGATGGTACATGGGATATTCTTCCCATTCTCATCAAAAATACTGGTCATGCCTACTTTTTTTCCAATTAACCCAGACATATTTAAAAAATTTAATTTAAACTTACTTTTTAGTTATAATAAAATCAAGGAAGACTCCACTATAATTCTGAAATTTTCCTAATTTTACAATTTGAAATTCAGGGTTAAATATTTCAACCCTGAATATCAATTCGTTTAACCGTTTTTCCCTCACGCTATTGTTTTGGGACAAGTCAAGCAAACCTTTGGTTTTGCTCTATCATACTTTGATCTCTACTTCTACTCCACTAGGAAGCTCAAGCTTCATAAGAGCGTCAATAGTTTTAGGAGAAGAACTATAAATATCCAATAAGCGCTTATATGAACTTAATTGAAACTGTTCTCTCGCTTTCTTATTCACGTGTGGAGAGCGAAGTACCGTAAATAACTTCTTATGAGTAGGAAGAGGAATAGGTCCTACAACTCCTGCTCCTGTTGATTTTACTGTTTTTACGATTTTCTCAGCAGATTTATCTACCAAGTTATGATCATAAGATTTTAATTTTATTCTAATTTTTTGACTCATTTCTTTACAAATTAATTACCACCTCTTGCTTTTTTGATCACTTCTTCTGCAATATTGGAAGGTGTCTCAGCATAATGAGAGAATTCCATAGTAGATGTAGCGCGCCCTGAAGAAAGGGTTCTAAGAGTAGTTACATAACCAAACATTTCAGAAAGAGGTACGTTGGCTTTAATTACTTTGGCGCCATTCCTGTCACCCATATCATTTACTTGACCGCGGCGACGGTTAAGGTCTCCTACGATATCCCCCATATTTTCTTCTGGAGTAATTACTTCCAATTTCATGATAGGTTCCATAAGCACTGCCTTTGCAGCACGGGCAGCTTCTTTGTATCCTAACTTAGCTGCTAATTCAAATGATAGGGAGTCAGAATCCACAGGGTGGAAAGAACCATCCTTAAGGGTAATCTTCATGGCATCCATTTCAAAGCCCGCTAAAGGTCCGTTCTTCATAGCATCTTTGAATCCTTTTTCTATAGAAGGGATATATTCCTTTGGAATATTACCGCCCTTGATTTCATTGATAAATTCCAAACCTGCTTTTCCTTCTTCGGCAGGCTCCATTGTAAAGACAATATCAGCAAACTTACCTCGACCCCCTGTTTGTTTCTTGTACACTTCACGGTGGTCAGCCTTACCTGTAATAGCTTCTTTGTACTCTACTTGTGGCTCTCCTTGGTTTACTTCCACCTTGAACTCACGCTTGAGTCGGTCAACGATAATATCCAAGTGAAGTTCGCCCATACCAGAAATAATAGTCTGCCCAGAGGCTTGGTCTGTTTTAACTTGGAAAGTTGGGTCTTCTTCAGCAAGCTTAGCTAAAGCCATTCCTAATTTATCTACATCAGCCTTTGTTTTAGGCTCTACCGCAATACCAATCACTGGATCTGGGAATATCATACTTTCCAGTACAATAGGATATTTTTCATCACAAAGGGTATCCCCTGTTTTGATATCCTTGAAACCTACTGCAGCTCCAATATCTCCTGCTTCAATGTATTCAATTGGATTTTGTTTATTAGCATGCATTTGGTAGATACGAGAGATACGCTCTTTGCTTCCTGAACGAGTGTTCAGTACATAAGATCCTGCATCCAAGTGTCCTGAATAGGCACGGAAGAAAGCCAAACGACCTACATAAGGGTCAGTAGCAATCTTAAATGCTAATGCAGCAAAAGGGGCATCCACAGAAGGCTTACGTACGGCAGGCTCACCTGTTTCAGGGTTAGTCCCCTCAATAGCTTCCTTATCCAAAGGAGAAGGCAAATAACGGCATACAGCATCCAACATGAACTGTACTCCCTTATTCTTGAAGGAAGAACCACAGGTCATCGGAATAATAGCCATATCCATTACTGCTGCGCGAAGTGCTCTATGAATTTCTTCTTCAGAGATGGAATTCTCATCTTCCATGAATTTTTCCAAAAGACCTTCATCATATCCTGCCACTTCTTCAATAAGTTTAGCACGATATTTAGCCACATCCGCTTTCATATCCTCAGGGATTTCTACAACATCAAAAGTAGCTCCTTGAGTTTCATCATGCCAAACGATAGCTCGGTTTTTGATCAAATCCACTACTCCTTTGAAATCAGCTTCTTCACCAATAGGAAGTACGATTGGTACGGCATTGGATTTGAGCATATCTCTTACCTGCTGGCATACTCTCAAGAAGTCAGAACCTTGTCTGTCCATCTTATTCACAAAGCCCATACGAGGCACCTTATAGTTATCTGCAAGACGCCAGTTGGTTTCGGATTGAGGCTCTACTCCATCCACTGCGGAGAACAGGAATACCAATCCGTCCAATACACGGAGTGAACGATTCACTTCCACAGTGAAATCCACGTGCCCTGGGGTATCAATAATATTGAAGTGATATTCTTTTGCATCGGCAGTAGGTTTTCCATTCTCTGTAGGGAAATTCCATTTACAGGTAGTCGCTGCTGAGGTAATGGTAATTCCTCGTTCTGCCTCTTGTTCCATCCAGTCCATGGTAGCTGCTCCTTCGTGTACTTCACCGATTTTATGCGT
The DNA here is from genome assembly GCF_035282625.1 of Capnocytophaga sp. G2. Classification (NCBI taxonomy): domain Bacteria; kingdom Pseudomonadati; phylum Bacteroidota; class Flavobacteriia; order Flavobacteriales; family Flavobacteriaceae; genus Capnocytophaga; species Capnocytophaga sp. G2. The sequence goes on from NZ_JAYKBU010000001.1 coordinate 61,778, forward strand.
TTTCCCTGTATAGAAAAGAATACGCTCAGTAGTAGTGGTCTTACCCGCATCAATATGTGCTGCGATACCAATATTTCTTGTATATTTTAAATCTCTACTCATACTACTACAAATTAAAATCTAAAGTGAGAGAATGCCTTATTAGCTTCTGCCATCTTATGTGTATCCATCTTTTTCTTCACAGCAGCTCCTTCTTCTTTGGCAGCGGAAAGGATTTCTGCTGCTAACTTTTGAGCCATTGATTTTTCATTTCTCTTACGCGCATAGCCTATAAGCCACTTCATAGCCATAGACACTTTACGGTCTGGACGAATTTGCATAGGGATTTGGAAGGTAGCACCTCCCACACGGCGGGAGCGCACTTCCACATGAGGCATTACATTGGAGAGCGCATCTTTCCACACTTCCAAAGCCGTTTTCTCCTCATTATTTTTCTTTTGTTCTACAATGTCAATAGCATCATAGAAAATCTTAAAAGCCACTGACTTTTTACCATCCCACATCAGGTTGTTCACAAAGCGAGTAACCAACTGGTCATTGTATTTTGCATCTGGTAAAAGAGGTCTTTTCTTAGCTTGTCTCTTTCTCATTTGGTTGTTTTAGACGGTTTTAAAAATTTACTTTTTCTTTCCTTTTGCTGGTGCAGCTGCTGCTTGTCCTGGTTTAGGGCGTTTAGCTCCATACTTAGAGCGTCTTTGGGTTCTTCCATTTACCCCAGCAGTATCCAATGCTCCACGTACAATGTGGTAACGTACCCCTGGTAAATCTTTTACTCTTCCGCCTCTTACCAATACTATCGAGTGCTCTTGGAGGTTATGTCCTTCTCCAGGGATATACGCATTCACTTCATTCCCATTGGTTAGGCGAACACGCGCTACCTTACGCATCGCAGAGTTCGGCTTCTTAGGGGTAGTAGTGTATACACGCGTACATACACCTCGACGTTGAGGACAAGAATCCAAAGCAGCCGATTTACTCTTCTTGGCTATTTTAGCTCTTCCTTTTCGTACTAATTGTGAAATTGTTGGCATTTATAAAATATTTTTTTAAGCGAGGGCAAAGGTACAAACTTTTTCTGGACTGACAAAACGCAAAACACTAATTCCCAATATTTTTTTATTAACATAATGATTTTTATAAGACTCCTTGATTTAACACATGATAATCGGCTGATTATTAAATAATTACATAAAATATCCTATAAGTACTAAAAAATTTATCCCTTTTAGAAAAGTTATTAACAGCCCATTTTTTTCTCATATTTCTCAAAAAGTTTTCTCAATAAGAGATTAAAATGCTATTTTTTTACTTTCTTACCCAGAATTGAATAATCTATGAAATGATTTTTACCAGAATAAACGCTTAAATAGAATAACATTATAATTTATCCATACAACTTGGAAAAATATATTTATGTATCTCCTATTTATAAAATACAAATTCTAGAGATTATACATTTAAATATTACTTGATAATCACCTTAAATGTAAAGAAAAAATTCTTTCCATAAGAAAATTAAAATATCCTTAAAAAATATTACCTTTGTCTTTTAAATTATTCGCTTATGAACAGATATACTTTTAAGATGACTTCCTCTTCTGAGCGGAATTTGCCCAAGGCTTTTGGTATTGGAGCCTTTATTGGTATCATCGGAGCCTTTGTAAAATGGGGCTGGGAAGTGCCTTTTCCTCCTCGTAATCCCTCATTAGGCTTTCCATACGAAGGAATGACAGGTGCTGTAATACACAATGGTATACTAGAACGGGTAACACCTCCACAAGTATTTTTAGAACAATTAGGTGTCCCTTATGATTGGACATATACATTCTCAGGTGTAGAATTGCCTCTGTCTATCTTTATCGTGCATATTTTATTCTCCGTAGTTTTTGGGGTGATTTACTGTGTAGCCTCCGAGTTTTTCCCTATTATACGTATATGGTATGGAGCGATCTTTGCTATAGTATCCAATATATTTGCCCATATCATTGTAATGCCTTTGATGGGATTGGTACCACCTCTCTCCGAAATTCCTTTTGATGAGAATCTATCAGAAATGTTGGGGCATATCTTCTGGATATTCGTAATGGAACTTTGCCGTAGAGGACTCATAGCACGGTAGGCAGGGTGAAGCATAACTCTTAATTCATCCAATCATTGAAAATTAACTTATTAACAAATTACATATATGAACCCACAAACTGTACAAAAATTCTCTGATGAGTTTCTTCCCGAAGAAAAGGAACTTATCGTGCTCATTGAAAGTTCTACCAATGGAGCAACATATTATAATGGAGCTTGGGTGCCTTCTAACGACCCTTTAGCGTATATTGAGGTAGCTACTGGCGAGTTTTACGAAGGAAATATCCGTTTAGAGTGGTTGGTATCTGATGAAAGTAATTGGCAGTATTACTTTGCCCCACTGAAAGCTTTCCGCATCAGAGTACGTCCTAAGAAACCAGAACACTCACACCCTGAGCAACGCTGCTTTATGTTGGTAGCAGTTTTGGAAGAGAATGTAACCGAACCTCGTTTTGACTCTATTATTGAGGAGTACAACACCGAAGTTACTTATGAAGATGAAGATTTTAGTTTAGCACTCGACAGAGAATACGATTGGTTTGAGGGGGAAATCCTCTACACCGATGAAGAAATGCAGTTCACCGTAGAAACTACCGATCTAAGTGAGCTACAAGATATCTTAAAATCTTTCAAAAATGCTACTAAGGGCAAATTCGACAGATGGGTAGCAACCCTCAAAGTCTTTGCCACTGAAAAGCTTACTGCTTTAGTCAACAAATGGCAAAAAGAAGCAGATGTTACTGCCCCTGAGATTACCCCTGAGCATTTTGCTCAGCGTATGAGTATCACAAGTATCCTTCTTTTTGAGGACAAGCGCTTCTGTATCTATTTTGATGATGACGATATGTTCTGGGGGCACGCCATTGTCGTATACGGGGACCTCAACGGAGAACTCGAAGAGGCTACTATTGAGGGGTAGATAATAGCAAATTGACTTATAGATAAACTTACCCATTAACACATTATCACTTATGCCTATTCCTCTTAAATTTAAAAAACGTTGGGATGTTTATTCCACTTTGCAAGACGTGCTCACTGCTACACAAAACCTCAGTGTATCCCCTTTTGGTACTACAATAGACGATGACTTACAAGATTTTCGCGGTATCAAACTCATCGGTAAAGGTGAATGTATCAACGTTTCTCTTAGTAATTCTGATTTCTCAGGTTCGCTATGGCAAAACTTTCAAATTGCAGAAACCGAAACTTTTACTCCTCTAATAAACCGCGTAATTTTTGATGAAAGCTCTTTTCAGCAGAGTGAATATACTCCCCTTTGTGGACGAGGGGCTACATTCCTATCGTGTTGTTTTATCAATTGCAAATACAAAGGTGTTGGCTTCCTCCAAGCAGTCATTAAAGACTGCCTCTTTTCTGATATCAAAAAGAATGTACGCTTAGATTTTAACTGTAAGCTGATAGAAGATTGCTTGTTCATTGGTGATATTTACAAAGCTAAATTTTGGTATTCATCCTTAAAAAATTGTACCTTTGAAGGTGTACTTTATGATACTTCTTTCTGGGGAGTAAGAGACTTTACTTCGCAAAAAGAACCTATTTTACCTGAAAAAGTAGATAACCGAATGGAAAATATAGATTTCTCTCAAGCAGAAATGATACAGTGTAATTTCTGGGCTTATTGCTATTTAGATAAAGTGAAACCTTCTGAAAGGAATTGTGTTTTTAAGGTAACCGATGAATTTTATGAATGTTTACTAACCCAAATTCAAAGCAGTGAAAGTCCCTTAAAAGAGAAATTAATAAAATGGGTAAAATTATTCTACGCTCCACATATTACAGCCCCTTACAATGTAGCACACCCTGATGATTTTTCATTCAGACATCCAGAAGAAGCTGAACTGAGCCAAACACTTTACAATTTCGTCTGCAAGGCTGCGGAGGCTACGGGGTGTAGGGTCAAATAGCATTAATTAGTAACTGAAATTTAAGATAAACACAAAATAGGCATTGAAATATAAACATCTAACTCAGGAAGGTACGAAATAGGAACGTATTTTACAAGCAGAATGAAACAAAAATTTATGGTAGAGAAACTTAATGTTTCCGCCAGCACTATCAGTAGAAATAGTCCAAAAAAAGAGGCTGCCCTTACAGACAACCTCTTCTCCATCCAATTTTGGATGATTTTTGATATATAAAACTTATCCGTTATTGCAGAGTTACTTTCACTACTTGTCCTGTTGCAGGTACAGGGAAAGTAGTACCTACCTTTGTAATCGGTTTTTCTTCCTTATCAGGTGTACCTCCAAAAAGTGCTTGTTTGTTTCCTGCGCCAGGGAATTGATCCACTCCTGTACCACTATCAAAAAGAGCTGTTTTGTTAGTAAGATCCCCTTTGCTGGTGGAAAGAATAGGGTCACTGTTGGCATAAAACCAATCATTAGAATAACCAAACATAAAAGCATAGGCTATTTTATCTCCTTGACTTTTCTTAATTTTTGTCATTGCCTTCCCATTGGGAGCAATAGGAGCATTTCCCGCTATATACACTTCTTTCACACCCTTCATTCCTTTTAAGGAGGCCTGTAGCTTGCTAAAATCTCCTTTTTGTGATAATTCTTTCAAACCTAAACCAGCATCCTTTTTACCCATTTCATAGAGAGGATTCTTATCTCCAGTATAGAGTACCACTACTGCAGGGGAAAGCCCTGTAATAATACCCGTTTCTTTTTTAACCTTCTGATACAAAGGATTAGGATCTCCTGTTTGAGCAAGGAGTGTAAGTTCCTTACTACTCTTCTTTTGTGCTTCAAAGAAAGGTTTCTCATCCAACAACTTTCCGCCTAATACATTAGATACTACCCAGACACCAGGGGCAAAAGGAGTTGTTAAGGACATTCCATCTGTACTCATCTTATCTTTGGATGTATTGGTAATTTTCAAGGTAAAGCGAGAGGATATAGGCTCATAACTTAGAAAAAGTTTCATTAAGTTCTGGGGCATTGTTCTTGCTTTGAGTGAAGTAATTGTCTTATCTTCTTGTGCTCCACTCATATCATTCTTAGTTCCATTATCCCAAAGGCTTACATCAGAGGAGATATCACCTGTTCTGGGATTCCCCTGAGCATCATACAACTCAATTCCCGGTTGTACACTTGCAAAGAACCAATCCTTAGAAGCACCAAACATCATAGCGAACATAAGTCGCTGTCCTTTCCCTGCATAAAAAGAGAAAGAGGCTGAATTAGTTTTAGGATCATCCGAAGGGAGAATAAGGTTCTTAATTTCCTTACCTCCTTCTCGGAATACGCCTTCTCCATGAAAGGTACCACTTTGTACATATTTCATGGGTTTTACTACATTCTCAAATGTAATGGTGGATTCTGCCTTATTTTCTGGAGGAGTCATTGGTTTGTTTTCGTCCTTTTTACAAGAGACAAATAATGCTGAAAAAAGCACAGCTGCTGAAAAAAGATTAAATCTCATACGTTGATAATTTTAATGTTTGTTTTTATTTAATTCGTTAACTTATTTTTCTATCCATTGAAGAATTTCAGGAGTGTCTGGGAGGGTTTTGGGAGGAATTACCTTCTCTAACATTCCATTTTTTCCTATCAAATATTTTTGGAAATTCCATTGAACTTGTGAATCAGTAACCATATTTAATTTTTTCTGAGTGAGAAACTGATAGAGTGGATGCATTTTTTCTCCCTTTACGGTTATAATCTCCATCATGGGAAAAGTAACTCCATAATTAGCCTGGCAAAACTGAGCTACCTGAGCTTCATTGCTTAATTCTTGCTCAAAACTATTGGAGGGGAAGCCAATAATAACAAAATCCTTATCCTTGTACTTCTGGTAAAGAGCCTCCAAAGATTTGTATTGTGGAGTAAGCCCACACTTTGAGGCGGTATTGACAATCATTACTTTCTTTCCCTTTAAAGAAGCAAAATCAAATACTTTCCCATAAAGGTCTCTGACTTTGAAAGAATAAATAGTGTTATCAGAGGTTTGTCCTTGTAGGACAAAGGTGCATAAAGCGACCAATACTAATGTTAGAACATTTTTCATACAGTTATATTTAATTAATAATGTTACAGTGTTACTATTCAAGGTTTTCTAAGTGATATAAATCCAGCAGCTAAAAGGGCTATATCCTTTAAAATAAAAAAATCGGTAATTGGGACTCCTTCAATAATGCGCCATTTATTAGGTGTAGTGAACAAAAAGCTAAGTGTTACACAGAAAATAATAGTACTTCCTATAAAGGCTATCTTACGGAAACATACAGAGCGTATTCCTAAAATAAAGGAGAACCCAACAATTATTTCAACAATACCAATCAAGTTAGATACTCCTTGAACAGAGAATAGGTGATATAACCATGAGAGCAGGAAGTGATGGGTTAATAAAGGCTTAATAGCATTTGCTTCCGCTTGGGTAAATTTGAAAACACCTATCCATAACAAGATAAGAGCTGTTCCATAGAGAATCGTATAATAACCTATTCTATAGAGAACTAAGATATTTTTTTTGTGATTCATAAGATATTTGTTTAAACTTTACATTCTCTTAGTAGAAGAAATCCATAAAAACTGACAAAAATAAAAAGTTAAAAAATAAGGGTGCTTATTCCTGCACCCTTAAAGAAAAAATTAACAAAAAGTAGAATACATTAAGTATGTTTGTATAGTTTCTCTTTTAAGTCTCTTTTGAAGTCCTCTAATTCACCTGGTTTCTCAGGGGTTCTTGCAATCTCTTTACCAAGGTTTTTCCGTAGCCATTGGTGAATAATAGCTGCCTTTTTACTGTAGGCTAAGCATAACTTACAGAGGTGTAAATGAGCCCTTAGCTGTAGGCTTTCCTTTAAGGAGAGCTTTGTATGTAACTGCTTTTCAATAAGAAAAGTAGCATCCTTACATGGAAGGATTATAAAATGAATGAACTTATGGAGGATTTTTTTCATTATTCTTTAAACCAATTAATTTCTAAACATTCTCTTAGCTGCAGACGACTTCTTTGGAGTGTCTTCCAATAATTAGTCTGTGATATATAGATATCCTGACATATTTCTGAATATCTTTTCGCTTCGAGATAACACATTTTAACCAAGATTTTCCACTTAGGAGGTAACTTCTCTAAACAATCCTCAAGAGTATCATGAAAATAAGTATCGTCCAATAAAGCCACCAGATCAGGTTCTTCCTCCGCCCATTCTTCCAAATTTTGATTATTCCTCCAAGAACCATCCTCATCAAAGAAATAATCAAAGCTAACATGCTGTGCTTTGTACTTTTTTTTGTAATAGTCAGCGACCTTATGGTGTAAAATCCCTTTTAGCCATGTAAGAGGATTACTCTTGCCTTCAAAAGAATCAAAACAAGAAAGAGCAGTAAGGAATACCTCCTGCACCATATCCTGTGCTTCTATCCTATCAGAAAGCAAATAGTAAGCATGGTCTAATAACTTTTGGGTATAGCGATCCACCCATTGGGCAACTTCTTCTGTTACTGATTTCATCTAATATATTTTTAAAAAATACTTGTTTATATAGTCGTTCATTTATTGAAATCCTGACAAAAGTATTTTTAATTATCAGATATTAAACATTAATTACCAAATATTTAACATTTTTATTTTACTTACTCTCTTCTCTTAAATGCCTATAGAAGTAAAAAAAAGATAATATGCCGTGCCTTTTGTCCTTAAAATAAATTTTCAAAAGTATATTAGTTCATTGACTATTAATCAAGAGGAAAAGCACCTATGTTCATGTAAAATAGACGGTCATCACTAATTGAAGTTCAATAATAAAAAGGCTTACAAAGTAAAAGATAAAACAGGAATAGAAGACTTTAGTGAAGATATCCTAAATAAGATTCACTGAAAAAGTAGCTTATATAGATAAGAATAGGTAATGAAACAGACAATATTACAAACCTTTTTACAAGAAAGCATATAAAAAAGCCACTACAGTTGAATATGTAAATAAGAAGGAAAAAACTAAAACTTTTATTTTTCATGCTAAAATTCTACTTTTTTCACTACCTTTGCAGTTCACTTGAGTATTAGGGTAGAAGTAAGTTGCTAATCATCTCTCTATTCGTTTTGTAATTATTTGGTGACTTTACTTAATTACCTGTTATTATTATCTTAATTATATGAGTATTAAAGAATTATTACAAGGAAAGAAACACTCTGAGGGGATAACTCTGAAAGGTTGGGTGCGCACTTTCCGTAGCAATCGTTTTATTGCTTTGAATGACGGTTCCACTATTGAAAACATCCAAGTAGTAGTGGATTTTGAACATACGGATGAGCAGCTCCTAAAGCGAATTACTACAGGAGCAGCAATTGAAGTGAATGGAAAAGTAGTAGAAAGTCAAGGGAAAGGGCAAACTATTGAGGTGCAAGCCTCTCAAATTACCATCTTAGGAGATTGTAATCCCGATGAGTACCCTATTCAACCCAAGAGGCATTCTTTAGAATTCTTACGAGAGAATGCTCACTTACGTGTACGCACTAATGTCTTCGGGGCTATCATGCGTGTACGTTCTACTTTAGCTTATGCTATACATAGGTACTTACAGGATCATGGCTTCTTCTATGTAAATACCCCTATTATCACCGGAAGTGATGCAGAAGGTGCCGGTGAGATGTTCCGTGTAACTACTTTAGATGCCAAAAACCCACCTCTTACTACAGAGGGTGAAGTAGACTATAAAAAAGATTTTTTTGGACGAGAAACCAACCTTACTGTTTCCGGACAGCTTGAGGGAGAAACTTTCGCTATGTCTCTGGGAAAGATATATACTTTCGGTCCTACCTTCCGAGCAGAGAACTCCAATACTTCCCGACACTTGGCTGAATTCTGGATGATTGAACCAGAAATGGCTTTCTATGACCTTATCGATAATATGAACCTTGCTGAGGATTTTATCAAAGAGGTACTTCGTTATACCTTAGAGGTGCGTCGTGATGATATTGAGTTTCTTAACCAACGATTCCTGGAAGAAGAAAAAACAAAACCTCAACAGGAACGCAGCGAAATGTCCTTGATTGAGAAACTAGAGTTTGTTATCCATAATGATTTCAAGCGGGTAAGCTATACCGATGCCGTAGAAATCCTTAAGAACTGTAACTATAACAAAAAGAAAAAGTTCCAATACCTTATAGATGAATGGGGGGTGGATCTGCAAAGCGAACATGAACGTTATTTGGTAGAAAAACACTTTGGCTGTCCTGTAATCCTCTATGACTATCCGGCGAAGATAAAGGCTTTCTATATGCGATTGAATGACGATGGCAAAACTGTACGAGCCATGGATATACTTTTTCCTGGCATAGGCGAAATTGTAGGAGGTTCTCAGCGTGAGGAACGCTATGAGGTACTCAAGAAAAAAATAGCTGACTTAGGGATGAAGGAAGCTGACCTATGGTGGTACTTGGACTTGCGCAAATTTGGTACCGTAGTACATAGTGGCTTTGGTTTAGGCTTTGAGCGATTAGTGCTCTTCACTACTGGAATGTCCAATATTCGTGATGTAATTCCTTATCCTCGTACTCCTCAAAATGCAGAATTTTAATACCTTATACAAAGAGAGGCTTTCCGTAACGGAAAGCCTCTCTTTCTCTATAAAAAGAAATTCTTTTAGAAAAAATTTTACTTCTTTTTCTTGGCAGTAGTATCTGCTTTAGCTGCATCCTGAGCCGCTTTGAGAGCAGCACGTGATACACGTACTTGGCATACTACTGTATTATCAGGGTGCATAATTTTGTATTTATCCTGTTTTATTTTCGTTACATAGAAACGGTTACCCATTTCCATCCAAGAAATGTCTATAGGGACAAAATCAGGCAAGTTATCAGGCAAAGACTTTACTTTGAGCTTACGGTTCACCACACGAAGAGTACCCCCTGCAATAACACCAGGAGCTGTTCCTACAATCTGAATTGGCACCGCCAAGGTAATTTCTTTATCCTTATGTAATTGATAGAAATCCACATGGATAATCTTATCAGTTACAGGGTCAAACTGAATATCTTGGAGGATTGCTGTATATGTTTTTCCTCCTAATTCAATCGTTGCTGTATATACATTGGGAGTATATACCAAGTTCTTGAATGCTAAGGCATCGGCTGAAAAGTGAATGGTATTATCCCCTCCGTATAGTACGCAAGGAACCTTTCCAGCATTACGTAAGGCTTTGCTTGCTGCTTTGCCCACGCTTTCTCTTTGAGATCCTACGATTGTAATTGATTGCATAAATATATATTAATTAAAAATTTAGATTAAAAATTTGTTGCTAATAGAAGCATGTTCATGTACCGAATGCATAACATCTGCGAAAAGTTTAGCACAACTTAGTACATGTATTTTCTTACTATTTATATTGCTATGAGGCACTGAATCGGTAACAATGAGTTCCTCTATAGGTGATTTTTCTATCTTTTCCAAGGCATTACCACTTAGTAGTGCATGGGTACAGACAGCTCTTACACTTAGGGCTCCTTTTTCTATCATAATCTCAGAGGCTTTCACAAGGGTTCCTGCTGTGTCCACCATGTCATCCACAAGGATGATATTTTTACCTTCCACTTCCCCTATTAAGTCCATCTTTTCTATCACATTCGCCTTTTTGCGCTGCTTATAGCAAATAACGACCTCTGAATTAAGAAACTTAGCATACAGATGTGCTCTTTTAGAACCTCCCATATCAGGAGAAGCAACACATAAGTTATCTAAATTCAAGGATTCAATGTAAGGCAAGAAAATAGTAGAAGCATAAAGGTGATCTACTGGAATTTCAAAAAAGCCCTGAATTTGATCTGCATGTAAGTCCATTGTAATGATGCGTGTAGCTCCTGCTGTTTCTAGTAAGGTAGCAACAAGCTTCGCAGCAATAGGTACTCGTGGCTTATCCTTCCTATCCTGACGTGCCCAACCAAAATAAGGAATTACAGCCGTAATATGCTTAGCAGAAGCGCGCTTAGCAGCATCTATCATTAGCAGCATTTCCATCAGATTCTCTGAAGAGGGCTGTGTAGAACCAATCAGAAATACACGTGATCCCCTAACGGATTCCTCAAAAGAAGGTTGAAATTCACCATCACTGAAATGTGAGAAGATAATTTTCCCTAACTCAATACCGTATTCGTATGCAATTTTGTTTGCCAATTCTGTAGATTGTGTGCAAGCAAAAATCTTAACAGCAGGTATAGAATTTTCCATAAGTCAAGTAGTTATAAGTATATTAGATTTTTTTATTGTATATGATTTTTCTCTCTTATTTTTAAGGCGCAAAGATATAAATTAAAAATGATTTTTGAAAAAGATTTATTCTTTTTTTGTCATTTCAAAAAATAATTGTACTTTTGCACCCGAATTCATAACAATTGCCTGAGTGGCGGAATTGGTAGACGCGCACGACTCAAACTCGTGTTCTTCGGAGTGAGGGTTCGATTCCCTCCTCAGGTACTGTGCTTAAGTTTCCTCTTAATTACTAAGAGGATTTTTTATTAACTCCATCTAATAACTTTATTTGTTATGAATACAATCATTATTGATTCCTATTACACCCTTATTATTGCGACCTTAGTACTTCTATTGGGAAGGTTTTTGGTCAGCAAAATCCAATTCCTACAGAACTTTAATATTCCAGAACCTGTCGCAGGAGGATTATTAGCTGCCTTTATTATTTATATTCTGTACATGAGTACGGGATTATCTTTTTCTTTTAATGAGGGCTTACAGGACACTTTTATGCTTATCTTCTTCTCTTCCATTGGCTTAAGTGCGGATTTTTCTCGGCTTAAAGCAGGAGGTGTAGGGTTATTCATCTTCCTGGCAGTGGTGGCGCTTTTTATAGTAGTCCAGAACATAGTAGGAGTAAGCTTAGCAGCAACTTTCGGATTAAAGCCTATTGTCGGCTTAATGACTGGTTCAATCACCCTCACTGGAGGACATGGTACTGCAGGGGCTTGGGGCAAAGTCCTTGAACAGAAATATAATATTACAGGAGCTACGGATTTGGGAATGGCAGCCGCTACTTTCGGTTTGGTACTTGGTGGACTTATTGGTGGGCCTGTAGCACGTCGCTTGGTAAACAAAATAGGGAAAAAACCTCTTGCTGAAACAGGACAGGAAGATACTGCAGATACCACAGTGGAAGTATTTGAACATCCTGAGAAGCGCCGGTTAATCACCTCCAAATCAGTTATCGAAACAATGGCTCTCTTTGCCGCCTGCTTATCTTTTTCTGCACTGATGACCCTTCCTGAAATAAAGGCATTTTTCCCTGAAAAATTCACTCTTCCTCAGTTCGTATGGGCGCTTTTCTTCGGAGTTATCCTAAGGAATGTACTTACTTCAGCTTTCAAAGTTAATATGTTCGACCGAGCCATTGATGTATTTGGAAATGCCTCCTTAAGTCTGTTCTTAGGAATTGCCCTGCTGAACTTGAAATTATGGCAATTACTGGATTTGGCGTTGCCTATGCTTGTAATACTTGCTGTACAAACATTTGTAATGAGTACATATGCCTATTTTGTTACCTATCGACTAATGGGGAAGGATTATGATGCAGCCGTTTTAGCTGCAGGTCACTGTGGTTTTGGTTTAGGAGCTACTCCTACAGCAGTAGCTAATATGCAATCTGTAACAGAGCGGTTTGGACCTTCTCATAAAGCTTTCTTGATTGTTCCTATGGTAGGTGCTTTCTTCGTAGATTTTATAAATGCCTTTATACTCACCACTTTTATAAGTATTCTCACATAATCTTTCTCTTTTGATTAAAATGAGAGCCTTATACATTTTGTGTATATTCAATTAGTAAATATAAGTATATAAATGATATTACTCATTTCCTTTTAGACCTTTTAATTTAATTTATGAAGTCTTCATTAGTCTTATGTAAGAAGCAGCAATAGCTGCAAAACCCTTTTTTAATAAATATTTGATTTTTAATTATTCATTTGTTAGGTGCTACAAAAGCAATAATTATTTACGAAATATTACTTCGTTTTTTTGTCATACTATTTTAGTAAGAAATTAATTCATATATTTGCCAAAAATAAATATGGTTGTATCATGAAAAAATTAGCCTTGTTCCTAATTACTTATTTCTTTATAAGTTCCTTATATGGACAGATAAATACCTATGAACCTTCTGGAAAGAGGAGTATTAAAACTTTTAAAGTAGCCAAATACGATAAAATCCTAATAGATGATAGTAGTTTTAATATCATACTAAAAAATGGGAAAAGTGGTGAAATACAAGTGGAAGCAGATAATGCTATTCACCCTATTATCAAAATATTTGTAGAGGACAGTACCTTAAAAATGAAAGTTCAAGGTGAAGGAGGAGTCTCCTTAATAACTACAGGAAAGATCTATGTAACCATTCCTGTAAGTGATGAAATAGAGCAGATCTACCTCAAGTGGGCGGGAGATATCTCTTCCACAAAGGAAGTGCGCTTACAAAAAATGAATATAAAAATGGAATCGGTAGGTGACTTGGACTTGCAATTGAATGTAGATGAACTTGAGTTAACCATGGGAATTATAAAAGGAGGACGTATGTTCTTACAATCACAAAACTGTCAGCTATATGCCAGAAGTGTACAAGAGGTTTCCTTCAATGGGCGTATAAAGAATTTGGATATAGAACAGTGTGATAGTGACCTAAATTTCCAAAATGTGAGGGTAGAAAATGCAAACCTTTTTACCGATGGTATGGGCACTATGCGCTTGTGGGTGGAACGTACTCTTAAGGGAAGTATCATAGGCTTCTTGACCGTCTCCTACAGAGGAAATGCCAAAGAAGAAATTTCAGTAACCAAACCTGCAAAAGTAATCAAGGAATAGAACTTGGTAATAAGAGAGATCGTTTGAAAAGGATAGCCCCCTTTACTTATTAGCCATAGCTACATAAAAGGGTCTGGTGATATTCCTATTGCCCCGACCAGCAATATCTTCTGTGAAGGAATGTACTCTGAAGTTAGTAAAACCTACAGAGAGAAGCATATCCTCAAGTTCCTTGTGACTGTAGAAAGCAAAGCCTTCTTTGGTAAAAGGCATACGCTCTCCAAAAGCCTTATCTATATATCCCAAACAGAGCTTCCCGCCCTGTATAAGATAGGAATACACCTGTTGGAAATGGCGCTTAAGATCATTGATAAAGTAATATGTGTTTACCGAAAAATATGCATGAAAAGAGGAAGGTAAAAAGCTTAGTGTCTCTTTGGTATTCTCTTTCAAAAAAACAGCTCTTTTCTGCCTTATGAAGACATTGTTATTGGCTTTAGCTTGCCTTATCATCTCAGCGGAAAGCTCCACGCCTGTATAGTGTATATCCTTAGCTTTACAGAAGAGATAGGGCAGATGCTTACCGTTACCAAAGCCTATTTCCAATACATGGTCATCTTGCGCTAACGCAAGAGTATCTATGGTCTTTTCAATCATATTTCGGTTGGAAACAAAAAGGTAGTCCCCAATCTCCTGAGCAAGAGTTCCCTCAGGACAACGCAACTGCCTTCCCAAGGCTAAATAATCAGTAATAGGAGGATTCATATCATTAAATAAAATGCAAAGGTAAGGAAAAAATATATAGTTCCTCCTTTTGCCAATGAAATCATTAAGAAAAATATATTCCTTTTCCTGTGTTTTTATAGTGATTTAGGTGCTTTATTATCTGTATCCTCTATGGAAGGGAACGAAGGGACATTCAGTAATAGATATTTTTGTTAAATTTTTATCAACGACATGAGTTAATAAGTAATAATTAATTATCTTTGTCTCCATAAACACTAATTGAAACTAATATAATGAGTTTTCTAAAAAACCTTCTTAATTTGCATCAAGGAGAGGAGAAAAAAGAAAAGGTAATAGAGGATATTCTTAGTAATATTTCTTTTCGTGGTGCTAATTTATGGATTTTGGCTTGTGCTATTCTCATTGCCTCTATTGGATTGAATGTCAATTCTACTGCAGTGATTATAGGAGCGATGCTTATTTCTCCCCTTATGGGACCTATTGTAGGAGCAGGTTTTGCTTTGGCTACCTATGATTTTGAACTTCTAAAGAATACAGGTCGCAGCCTGTTGATTGCTACCTTCGTAAGCTTATTAGTTTCTTTTGTCTACTTCTATATAAGTCCGTTCAAGGATGTACAATCTGAGTTATTAGCACGCACCTCACCTACTATCTATGATGTACTGATTGCCTTCTTTGGTGGGGTGGTGGGAGCCATCTCGCTTACCCGTCAGGAGAAAGGAAATCCTATTCCAGGAGTAGCCATTGCTACGGCTTTAATGCCCCCACTCTGTACAGCAGGATTTGGATTGGCAACAGCTAATTTTACATATTTTTTAGGGGCTTTTTATTTATATAGTATCAATTGCTTTTTTATAGGAATTGCTACGTTCTTGATTATCAAATATCTTAAATATACACCAAAGAATACAGGAAACGAAGCTCTCAACAAGCGTCTGCGTTATGTCATTACCTCATTGGTAATACTGATTATTACTCCCAGTTTGTATTTGGCATATAGCCTTTTCCAGGAAAAAAATTTCCATGAGAACGTAACCCATTTTATTACTGCTGAATTTGAAAATAACGGATATACGATTATTTATAAAAGAATACATTATAATTCAACTCCTAAAACTATTGAATTGGCTTTTCTGGATAAGAAATTCACAGATGAGGAACTGAAGAACTTACAGAATAACCTAAAAAACTTCAATATACTCAATACTGATCTTGTTATTCGTCAAAAGGAATCGGATATCAGTGCTGAAATACTATCAGAAATTAACAAGAATAAAGCTTCTCTCTCCAATAAGGATGTGAAGATTAAATATCTTACAGAAGAATTAGAAAAGTATAAGATGGAGGATAATAAATTTGCCCAAGAAATAAAAATCCTCTTTCCTAATATTAAAAATTTCTATTTTGGGAAACTCAATAGTTTCTCGAAGAAAGATACCATTGGTACAACTACAGTGATGCTCTATGAACCTGTAAAGGAAAGTATAAAAGGAAAAGAAGTAGTTAAGGAAATAGATACGGATAAACTTCAAAGGTGGCTCTCAGAGAAGTTTGGAGATAAAAACATTAAAATTATAAGGGAGTAGTACATTCTCCACCTAAAACATTAAGCCTACTGTAAAAGCCAACGCTCATCGGTATTGCCTCGTCGGTAGGCTTTGCCATGTTCATCTATCACAGCATGCCACTCTTGGCAAGTTTCTAAAGAAATATCCGCAACTAAGGGCATACACTCTTCACGTAGAGCCTTGTAGGTGGTAGCTGTGGTAAGCCCTAAACGATTAAAGAGGCGCAAGGCATATTGGTCAGCAATGAAGACATTTCTACCAAAGATATACAACAACATTGCATCGGCAGTCTCTTCACCTATTCCTTTGATAGAAAGGAGTTCTGTGCGAAGTGATTCAGTAGGAATAGCTGTGAACTTTTCTAAGGAAGCTCCATGCGAGACATACCAAGCCATCAAGGCTTTGATATAGGTACTCTTCTGTTTGTAAAAACCCGCAGGACGGATAAGAACTTGCAGCTCCTCTTCTTCCATTGTATGTAAAATGGCTACTGAGAGCTTACCTTCAAGATTTGCAAGGGCTCGCTCGGCATTCTGTTGCGTAGTCTGCTGGATGAGAATCATAGAAATCCAGTCGGATAGACGATTAGGATGGTTCCACCAATTTTGCTTGCCATAATGGGCGAGGAGCTTGTTTAGTACCATGATTTTTGCTTGCATTGATTTAGGATTTTATATCAGCTATAGGGTTGTATTTTTTAATGAGGGTTTCCAGATGAGGATATACCCTTTCTGTCATACTAGTGATAAACCTTTTGGGATATCTTATAAGAACAGTTCTATTTCCTTTGGAGTACCAAGAGCGTATTTTTTCTACTTTCTTAGGATCCACCTCCCGAATGGTGAAAAAAGTTAGAAAATATAGTTTTCCTTTACAGAGTATAAAAAAAGGAAAATATTTTCTTAGCCAAGGTAGGTTTTTCTGCATTTTCAATAAATAGGCAAAATCATGATCACTCATCTCTTCAAGAAGTAGGTGCTGAGCTTGGGCATTTCTCTTTACTACATAGCTCAATAGGTAATATACCAAAAGAATAAAAGAAAGGGGGATGAAGAGCAAAGAGAGTTCCTCTGTCCCACCAAGGTTGACTTCTTGCTGGAAGGTCATCACAAAAAGAGGAATAAGAGGGGCTACAAGCACAAGGCTTAGGAAAATGCCCATCCCTATACAGATGTACCGTTTGTATTTCTCTACTTTCTCTATATACTGCCTTCGTTCGTTATCTAAAGCATGATAAGGTATGTAGTGAGCCACACGTTCTTCAAAGGTATTTTTTCGAACAGCAGCAAAGTAAAAGAGTACTCCCATAACGGCATAGAAGGGAAGAGTACTTATTAAAATGGGAATATATATGTTCATCATGGAGTTATTAGTGTGGGATTATATTCTTTAATGATCTCTTTAAAATAAGGAAATTCTCCGCGAGATAGGGTGAAAATCATGTTTTTAGAGGTTTTAAGTTGTACAAAAATGCCATTCTTACCACTACTCCAATTGATTGAGGTTATTTTGGTAGGGTCAATTTCTCGAATAGCAAAGAAAAGGAATATGTACAACTGATCATTACGCAACACAAATGAAGGATTATACTTACTGATAAAAGGCAAACTGTCTTTTATTTTGAGGAGCAACTCAAAATCACTATCGCTCATTTGCTCTACCAGCATACACAAGGCTTTTTCGTTGCGCTTGAACACATAAGAAAGAAGCCAATACACTAAAAAAGCAACAAAGTAAATAAAAGGGATTACCCACTTCATTTGATTAAAAAATAGCGAATGTAACGCAGTTATTATACCTACTTCCTGTATCATCACTATAAGATAGATAAATAAAGGCGCTGTAAACATTACGATAATAATGCCAGTAACCCACAAACGGAACTTGTGCACCCCTTTCAAATAAGCCTCCCGTTTTTGCGACAGCTGGTGCTGAGGGCGATAAAGTGCCAAGCGCTCTTCAAAGGCATTTTTTCGCACTATCGTAAGGTACAGAAAGATACCTATAAAAATCACTAAGGGTGCCAAACAGATAATGTAAATTATGTACATAGTTACTATAAAATGAGGTTTTGTTTTTTAA
Source organism: Capnocytophaga sp. G2 (assembly GCF_035282625.1). Lineage (NCBI taxonomy): Bacteria > Pseudomonadati > Bacteroidota > Flavobacteriia > Flavobacteriales > Flavobacteriaceae > Capnocytophaga > Capnocytophaga sp. G2. The sequence continues at coordinate 80,021 of NZ_JAYKBU010000001.1, forward strand.
TAGGAGAATTTCTTGGTTTTTTACTTAGTTAATAATTGAATTTGAGTTTTGTATATTGTTCTACAATTTGTAAAAAGAGAGGTAATGCACTTTTAGATATACTAAAAACGGTAACTTTAGCTTTAGGATCTTTAATACGTACTAAAAACCCATGTTTAGTACTATACCATTTTACTGAGGTAATTTGGGTAGGGACAATTTCTTTAATCGTATGAAAAAGAAAAATATATAAGTGATTGTTACACAACATAAAAGGTGGGGCATATTTGTAGGGAAAAGAGAAATTGTCTCTTATTTTGAGGAGTAGTTCGAAATCGGAATCACTCATTTGTTCTAAAAGCATACGTTTGGCTTTTTTACTGCGTTTCTGTATATAAAAAAGGATACAATACCCCACGAAAAGGGGCAGTAAAGTGACTAGTATTGTCATCAAGTTCTCATTAGAAAATGAGGTATCAGTTTTGCTTATTTCTTGATAGTTATCTTTTAACAATACATAGACTAAAATGAAGAAAGGTAGTAAAAGCAGAGCGAACATTATATGATTATTTTTACTAACTTTCTGCATATAGACTTCACGTTTTTGTGATAGCTGGCGATAAGGGTAAAAAATATCGATGCGTTTTTCAAAATCATTTTTGCGTACTACTACAAAATAGAAAAGCACAAATAAAAAAAGAAATAAGGGTGCGAACCAGATAATGTAAATTATGTCCATTTTTTTTAGATAAGAGTTAAGAATTGCCATATTTAGCAAAATACTCATTGATAAGCCTTTCTAATTCCTCAAAAGTAATATCCAATTCACTATTGTCGATTTGAATTCCTTCAAACCTATTCTTTATCTCTTTACTTTTGATTTTGCTCAAGTAGCTTTCAGGGTGTTTGAGTTTGATATGGATGTGTATTCCGTAGAATTTCATTCTGCCTATAGCAGCTATTTCGCTCCAAGGAATTTCACCTACCCATTTACCTACAAGATTCACATTGCTTTTGAGGTACTCAGGAGTGAGTATTACACCTCCTTTGCTTCTCTTTAACGATAATAGTGCTTTTATCCCCATAAAAAAGAGAATAATGGCAACTATCAATAAAACTAAAAAGAATGCTAAATAGTATAGATTTAGGGTATCAGCTGATAAAATAAGAGCAATAAAACCTGCTATACCAAGCATTACAAGAGCATAGATGCCTGTGAGTTTCAGCATTTTCTTTTTGCTGAACGGAATGATGATAGTATCTTTCATTTTTCTATTTATTTAATATGTTATTCTGAGAAATAAGATTAGATTTTTAGTTTTGTATATTTTTCAACAACCTTTTGAAAGTAAGGAAATGCCTTCTCTGGCATTATAATTCCAATAATTTTCTTCGACAATTTGATTTGTACAAACACACTATTCCTGCCACGACCCCAACCCCAATTACATTTCATATCGGTAATTTTAGTGGGGTCAATCTCGCGAATTGTAAAGAAAGGAAAAAGGTACAACTGATGGCTGCACAACACAAACGGTGGACTGTACTTGTTGTCCAATGACAGACAGTCTTTCACTTTTAGCAATAGTTCAAAATCACTATCACTCATTTGCTCCACTAGCATACACAGGGCTTTTTCATTGCGCTTAAACACGTAAGAAAGAAGCCAATATACCAAAAAAACAATAAGGTAAATAGTAAGGTTATTCATTCCATTTGATTGAAAAATAGCGAATACAAGGCTGCTGTTATACCTATCTCTTGTATCATCACTATAAGATAGATGAATAAAGGCGCTGTAAATATCACGATAATAATGCCAGTAACCCACAAATGGAACTTACGCACCTCTTTCAAATAAGCCTCTCGCTTTTGCGACAGTTGGTGCTGAGGGAGATAAAGAGCTAATCGCTCTTCAAAGGCATTTTTTCGCACTATCGTAAGGTACAGAAAGATATCTATAAAAATCACTAAGGGTGCCAAACAGATAATGTAAACTGTGTCCATAATTTTAAGTAAGAGTTAAGAATTGCCGTATTTAGCAAAATACTCATTGATAAGCCTTTCTAATTCCTCAAAAGTAATATCCAGTTCGTTGTTATCTATCAAAATTCCCCAATATACTGAGGAAGCCTCCTCTCTATTGTTAATTTTAGCTGCATATTTTTCAGGGGACTTGAGCTTCAAGCGAAGTATCCCTTTATAGGTAAGTTGAGACATACGATGTATGGAGTCTATTTCAATCCAAGGAATTTCACCTATTACATTATGATAAATTGACGTATTGTTTTTTAAATATTCTGGAGTGAGTTCAAGTCCTTCATTTTTCTTATTAAGAATAGAAATTTCTATTCTTTTTCTAATGAAAACAGTCACTCCGACAGCAAAAATAGCAATAACTACTCCTAAAACGAACCAATTGATATCACCAATAGATATGATAGAAACTATAATTCCTAACAACAAAAGCAGAAAAAAACCAAGATACATTTGATTTTTTTGCTTTTTCTTTCTACTAAAAGGGATGATGATAGAATCGTTCATTTTTCTATTTAGTTAATATGTTATTCTAAAGTTTTTATTTGAGCATTAGGATTGTATTTCTCGATAATCTCTACCAAAAGAAGATATATATTCCTATACATCACAATTGAAGTAGATTCTGTTGATTTGATACGTACAATTAGCCTTCCTCCTTTAGCATAAACAAAACTTATTTCTTTTATTTCTGTAGGATCAATCTCCTCAACGGTAAGAGAAGTAAATAAGTACAGCTTATCTTTGCAAAGTATAAAAGGAGGAAAGTATTTGAAGAGAAATAATTCTTTTTGTACACTCTGCAATAGTCGAAAGTCGCTATCACTCATTTGTTCTAAGAGTGCTTGCTGGTTTTTTATATTTCTTTTTAAAATACTATATAGTAAATAAATAGCCAAACACTCTATTGCTATTAGAAAAATTAGAAGAAGAAAAATGATAGGAATTCCAACATCAGCTAATAGAAAAGCGCATACAACCATTAACGGAAAGCTAACAAACAAGCCTATAACTACGCTCGCTTTTTTGATATATCGCTCTGCCCCTCTGATATATTCCTGTCGTTCGGGGGAAAGAAGTCGGGGAGTATGATAGGCTAAGCGTTTTTCGAAATTACTTTTGTACTGCACAATAAAATATACCGAAACAACTACAAGCACGAATATGAGAATGATTATGGCATTCATTGTATACATACTTTTAATTTTTGATTCACTGTGAAGTTGTATTTTTCAAACTTTCAATAATGGGGTTAAGACAAAAAAAGAGGCTTCTCCTCAGTGGGCGAAGCCTCTTTGTATTATTACATTACAATATTGATAATCCTATTAGGCACTACAATTACCTTTTTAGGGGTGTTGCCTTGTAGCTGTTCTGCAGTTTGAGGATCGGCGAGGATAGCTTGCTCTATCTCTGCCACACTCATACTGGTAGCATAAGCGCGTTTGAAGCGTACTTTGCCGTTGAACGATACAGGATATTCCTTGCTGTCCTCTTGCAAATACTTATCCTCGTGTACGGGATAAGGTGCATAAGTCACGCTTTCGGTGTTTCCGAGCCTTTTCCAGAGCTCTTCGGCGATATGTGGAGCGAAGGGTGCTACCAACACCGCAAGAGGCGCTAAAACGTCTCTATGGTGGCATTTTAGTGTTGATAACTCATTCACGCATATCATAAACTGACTCACCGAGGTATTGAATGAGAAATTCTCGATATCTTCATTTACCTTTTTGATGGTTTTATGCAGGGCTTTGAGCATCTCGGGCGTAGGAGCTTCGTCGGTTACTTGCCAACCATTATCATTGAAATACAAACGCCATAGCTTGCGCAAGAAGTTATACACCCCCGATATACCTGCTGTGTTCCAAGGTTTGGCTTGTTCCAAGGGTCCTAAGAACATTTCGTAGAGGCGCAAAGTATCCGCACCGTATTGCTCGCAAATATCATCGGGGTTTACCACGTTGTATTTGGATTTCGACATTTTTTCGACTTCACGACCTGTGATATACTTACCATCTTCTTCTAAAATAAACTCTGCATTGGCAAATTCTTTACGCCACGCCTTAATTTTCTCAATGTCTAATTCATCGGAAGTGTCTTTTAAGAGAGAAACATCTACGTGAATAGGTTGTACTGATTGCCCTTTTATTTGACTTTTAGAAACAAAGGTATTGGTGCCCTCTAAGCGATACGCAAAGGCACTCATACCCAATATCATACCTTGATTGATGAGCTTTTTAAATGGTTCTTCAGTGGGGGCAAAACCGCGGTCTTTGAGGAATTTGTTCCAGAAGCGAGAGTACAAAAGGTGCCCTGTGGCGTGTTCGCTACCCCCTACGTATAGGTCTACGTTTTGCCAATAGTCTACTACGGCTTTGGTAGGGAAGGTTCCACGTGCGTCTTTTTCCATCATATATTCCAACCAATACCACGAAGAGCCTGCCCAACCTGGCATCGTATTCAATTCTAACGGGAATATGGTTTGGTTATCAATAAGCTCATTGCTCACTACCTTATGGTTTATGGTATCCCACGCCCAAGTGGTCGCGTTGCCCAACGGTGGGTTACCCTCTTCGGTAGGGAGGTATTTCTCTACTTCGGGAAGGAGAATAGGGAGGTACTCCTCGCCTATCATCTGTGGCAAGCCGTTTTCATAGTATACTGGGAAAGGTTCGCCCCAATAACGCTGACGTGAGAAGACAGCATCGCGAAGGCGGTAATTCACTTTGGCTTTGCCTGCTCCTTTGACTTCTAAGGCAGCTAACACTTTGTCAACCGCTTCGTCAAAGTTATTGCAACCATTGAGGAAATCCGAATTTTGGTAAGTCATTCCCTCTTTGTCGGTAAAGGCGTTTTCCGAAATATCTTTATCGAAGATGTTAATCACTTCAGGCATTCCTTTGGCGCCCTTGAAGTGTTTGGCAAAGGCATAATCGCGGTCGTCACCAGCAGGCACTGCCATTACAGCACCCGTACCATAGCTAGCCAATACATAATCGCCTATCCAAATAGGGATTTGCTTGCCGGTAAGTGGGTGCACGGCATACGCCCCTGTGAAAGCTCCTGATACGGTTTTGGTATCGGCCATACGGTCGCGCTCTGAACGTTTGGCAGTAGCAGCGATGTAGGCTTCTACCTCAGCGCGTTGTTCCTCAGTAGTAATTTGCAATACTAAGGGGTGCTCGGGGGCAAGGGTAAGGTAAGTAACGCCGAAGAGAGTATCGGGGCGAGTGGTGAAGACCTCGACTTTGTGCTCGCCTCTGGCGAGCACAAAGTCGATAGAGGCTCCTACTGATTTTCCTATCCAGTTGCGTTGACTTTCTTTGATGCTCTCACTCCAATCGATGGTGTCTAAGCCTTGCAAAAGTCGTTCAGCATAAGCCGTGATGCGCATACTCCATTGGGTCATCTTCTTGCGAATAACAGGGTGACCCCCACGCTCAGATACGCCATTGACAATTTCATCGTTGGCGAGTACAGTACCTAAAGCAGGACACCAGTTTACTTCGGTTTCTGCCAAGTAGGTAAGTCGGTATTTTAGTAAATGACGTTGTTTGCTTTCAGCTGTCATTGCGTGCCATTGGGCAGCAGTGAAGGTTGGGGTATCGTCGTCACAGGCAGCATTTACCTTGCTATTGCCTTCTGTTTCAAAGAGAGCGATAAGCGTTTCGATAGGCTCTGCTTTGTCGGTTTCGTTATTATACCACGAGTTGAACAACTGTATGAATATCCACTGGGTATGACGATAGTAATCGGGGTCGGAAGTTTTCACCTCGCGACTCCAATCGAATGAAAAGCCTATTTTATCGAGCTGCTCGCGATAGCGCTTGATGTTCTGCTTAGTAGTTTCAGCAGGGTGTTGCCCTGTTTGGATAGCGTATTGCTCGGCTGGCAAACCAAAGCTATCGTATCCCTGAGGGTGCAATACGTTAAAGCCTTTGTGACGCTTGTAGCGCGCCACGATGTCGCTGGCAATATAACCCAGCGGGTGCCCTACGTGTAAGCCCGCTCCTGAGGGGTAAGGGAACATATCAAGCACATAGTACTTAGGTTTGGTACTGTTATTCTGGGCTTTGAAAGTTTGGTGTTTAGCCCAATATTCTTGCCAAAAGGCTTCTATTTCTTTGTGATTATAGGTCATAGTGCGAGCCACAAGGGCACTTAATTATTAGAGTGCAAAGGTAGTATATAATTCACAAATGAGCAAATTTGGAAATTAGGTAAAAAAAGGAGAAGTGTGAGTTGCAAGAAATGCATCAGCAGAGGAATCTTTAAAATACTTTTATACCTTTGTGTTTTGATATTAAACGTGTTTATACCTTTTTGAGGAACTTGGATATAAATTCCAATAGAAGCATTCCAATCCAAGTTATGTTTAAATATCCATACCTCAATTATAAATTCTTTATATTCGTAAGGCTAACCATTTGATTGCCCAATTTTAAATCTGTTTTTGCATAATTCCTCATCAAAATAAACATCTGGTTGCTCTCCATTTTGAGGATGAGGTTTGACGTTAGCTATAATTTTTTTCTTTCTAAAAATTCTCTAAGAGATTTACTGTTAAATCCTGCATCTACATTGAAAAACATTCCTTTACATTCTATATCTGCTTCTTCTAAAAATCCTAAAATCTCCTTTAATACCTCTTCTATTTCATATAAATCATTATGATTCCCTCCATTGTGTTCCTGTTTTTAACCTCGTGATTATCAATAAAAATATTGAAGCTAAATCAAAATTACTTTTAAATCCTCTTTTTCCTACACTTAAAAAAGGAATAATCCAATTATTTATTGTATCTTTGCCCAAAGTTCCTGAATTTTAGTGTTCTTTTTTTCAAACACAAAATTACTAATTTTTGGGAACTTTTACTTCTCTAAAAAAGTTTAAACAGCTTCTGTATCTTTGCCCAAAGTTCCTAATTTTTAGTGTTCTTTTTTCCAAACACAAAATTACTAATTTTTAGGAACTTTTACTTTATTTGAAAAGTTTAAACAGCCTTATTTAAAAATAATATAACATATCATGAAAAATTTATTTATTATTCTATGTGCTCTCAGCATCACTATAGGATGCTCTCAGCAAGAAAAGGAAGAACCTTCTAAGCAAAAGGAGGAGCCTTCTAAGCAAAAAGAAGGATGGAAATTAGTTTGGGAAGATGATTTTAATCGCGACGATATTTTCTCTACCAATATATGGTCAAAAATATGGGGTTGCCCAAAGTCAGATGCTGATTGGTGCAAAACAATGAGCCAAGACCCAAGTTTATTTGAAATTAAAGACGGTAATCTTATCCTCTTAGGTAAACCCAGTACTGACCCCGCTAAAGACAAATCGGAATACATCACAGGAGGTGTTTCTACTAAAGGGAAGAAGTATTTTGAAAAAGGACGATTAGAGATCCGTTGCAAACTCGAAGCTACTCAAGGAGCCTGGCCTTCTATCTGGATGGTACCCAATGCCCCTTGGCCTACAGGAGGTGAGATAGACATCGTAGAACGGCTCAATTATGAGCCCTTTGTACACCATACCGTACACTCCACTTACACACAAGCGGGTAAAAAAGATCCTACCAAGCGAACCCCAAAAAGCACTGCTACAGCTCCTATTAACCCTGATGATTATAACGTCTATGCCGTAGAGCTTGACACTGATGAGGTACGTTTTTATGTAAATGGCAAACAAACATTTAGCTATATACGTGTACCCGAGAAGGAAAGTGAGGGGCAATTCCCCTTTGCCCGTCCCTATATGTTGCGCATCGATATGCAATTAGGAGGTAAATGGGTAGGTAAAGTAAAACCTTTTACTAAGCCAGTAAGAATGTATGTAGACTGGGTGCGTTTTTATCAAAAATAAAAAAGAGGCTGTCCGAAAAGAGTAGCCTCTCTTCTATTTTACTTTTCGTCTATATACTCAGATTAATGCTACTTATTCTTAGCAATAAGATTCAATGCGCTACCAGCCTTAAACCACTCTATTTGAGAGGCGTTGTAGGTATGGTTGCAGGTGATGACATCCTTGCTGCCGTCCTTGTGAACAAACTCCAAGTGTAGGGGTTTGTTGGGTGCAAAGTCGGTGAGGTCAAGGAAGTTGATAGTATCATCTTCTTGGATCTTGTCATAATCGGCCTCGTTGGCAAAGGTTAGGGCAAGCATACCTTGCTTTTTGAGGTTGGTTTCATGGATACGCGCAAAGGACTTAACCAAAACAGCCTTTACTCCTAAGTGGCGTGGTTCCATAGCTGCATGTTCGCGAGAGGAACCTTCCCCATAGTTCTGATCGCCCACTACGATAGAAGGAACCCCAGCAGCCTTGTAGGCACGTTGTACCTTAGGCACTTCGTCATACGCACCTGTGAGCTGATTTTTGACACTGTTGGTCTTGCCATTGAAGGCATTCACAGCCCCGATGAGCATATTATTGGAGATATTGTCCAAGTGCCCACGAAAGCGCAACCAAGGCCCTGCCATGGAGATATGGTCGGTAGTACATTTGCCTTGTGCTTTGATGAGCAGTTTAGCCCCAGTGATATTCTTTCCGTCCCAAGGGGCGAAAGGTTCCAAGAGTTGTAGGCGGTTGGAGGTAGGGGATACCACGACTTCTACATTACTACCATCTTTGGCAGGTGCCTGATAACCAGGGTCATCTACGGCAAATCCTTTGGTTGGGAGTTCTTCTCCGTAAGGAGGTTTGAACCTTACCTCTTCGCCCTTGTCGTTGATAAGGGTATCGGTAAGAGGGTTGAAGTCTAAGCGACCTGCAATGGCTAGCATAGCTACCATTTCAGGGGAGGTTACAAAGGCATGGGTGTTAGGGTTTCCGTCGGCACGCTTGGAGAAGTTACGGTTGAAGGAGTGTACGATGGTGTTTTTCTCCTGTTTTTCTGCTCCTTCTCTGTCCCACTGACCGATACAAGGGCCGCAAGCGTTGGTAAATACCTTGGTGCTGAGTTGTTTGAAAGTATCAATAATACCATCGCGCTCGATGGTGTAACGAATCTGTTCGGAGCCTGGGTTGATACCAAAGGAAGCCTTAGGGGTAACGCCCAACTCAATGGCTTGCTTAATTACTGATACAGCGCGGCTCAAATCCTCATAGGAGGAGTTGGTACAAGAACCAATAAGCCCCCATTCCACTTTGAGAGGCCAATCATTGGCGCGGGCTACTTCCTTCATCTTGCTTACAGGCGTACCACGGTCAGGAGTGAAAGGCCCATTGATATAAGGCTCTAGCTCGGAGAGGTTGATCTCAATAAGTTGGTCAAAATATTTCTCAGGTTCGGCATATACTTCAGGGTCAGCGGTCAGGTAGGTAGCTATTTTGTCGGCAGCAGCAACAACATCCTCACGGCCAGTAGCCTTGAGGTAGCGGCGCATGGACTCATCGTAGCCAAAGGTAGAGGTTGTAGCTCCTATCTCAGCCCCCATGTTACAGATTGTACCCTTACCAGTACAAGAGAGAGATTGAGCACCTTCGCCAAAGTATTCCACAATAGCACCTGTACCCCCCTTCACAGTAAGGATATCAGCTACTTTGAGGATTACGTCCTTGGGGGCAGTCCATCCGTTGAGCTTACCGGTGAGTTTGACCCCGATGAGCTTAGGGAATTTTAGCTCCCAAGCCATACCTGCCATCACATCTACCGCATCGGCACCTCCGACACCTATGGCAATCATACCTAATCCGCCAGCATTGACGGTGTGGGAGTCAGTACCAATCATCATTCCCCCAGGGAAGGCATAGTTTTCCAAGACAATCTGGTGGATAATTCCAGCCCCAGGCTTCCAGAAACCAATCCCATATTTGTTAGATACAGAGGAAAGGAAATCAAAAACCTCTTTGGACTGTTCGGTAGCCACTTTAAGGTCTATTTCGGCACCTTCTTTGGCTTGGATAAGGTGGTCGCAGTGTACGGTTGTAGGTACAGCTACTTTGGATTTGCCAGCGTGCATGAACTGCAAGAGTGCCATTTGAGCGGTGGCGTCCTGACAAGCGATGCGGTCAGGGGCGAAATCCACATAATCTTTTCCTCGTGCAAAGGCCTGGGTAGGTGTTCCTTCCCAAAGGTGTGCATAAAGGATTTTTTCAGCGAGGGTAAGGGGGCGGCCTACGATGCTACGCGCCTTATCTACTCGCTCAGGCATACGGTCGTATACCTTTTTTATCATTTCAATATCAAATGCCATACGTTGTTAGTTTTAAGTTATGAGTTATGAATTTTGAGTTGTTAGTGGTTAGAGGCTAGTCACTAAAGACTAATCACTAACCACTAACCACTAACCATTTAATTATTAATAATTGAATTAAATGTTTTACTAGGGCGCATCACCTCGAAGGTTAGTGCTTCGTTGGGGTGGTAGTAGCCTTGTATATCTACAGGTTTTCCTTGCACCTGCATAAGTTCGCTTAAGATTTGTGCCTCATTATCAGCCAAGGCTTTGGCGATGGGTGCAAATTCTTGGGCGAGCGCACTGTCCTGGGTTTGTGCGGCTAAAGCCTCAGCCCAGTAGCGCGCCAAGAAGAAATGGCTGCCACGGTTGTCCAAGGTGCCCACTTTGGATTGGGGAGATTTGCCTTCTTCAAGGACTTTACCTACAGCTACGTCCAAAGCATCGGCAAGTGCTTGTGCCTTAGGGTTTTTGTAGGTTTGTGCAAAGTGCTCTAAGGAAGCACCCAAGGCGAGGAACTCCCCAAGGGAATCCCAACGCAAGTGATTTTCTTGGAAGAGCTGTTCGGCTAGCTTAGGCGCAGAACCTCCCGCACCTGTTTCAAAGAGTCCGCCGCCGTTCATTAGAGGGACAATGGAAAGCACTTTGGCACTGGTGCCGAGTTCCAAGATCGGAAATAAGTCTGTGAGGTAGTCGCGCAAGACATTACCAGTAACGGAGATGGTATCCAATCCCTTTTTAGCTCGCTTGAGGGAGAAAAGGGTAGCCTCTTCGGGGGAGAGAATATGGATTTCCAATCCTTCGGTGTCGTAGTCATTCAGATAGCGACCTACTTTCTTGATAAGTTCGTGGTCGTGAGGGCGGAGGGTATCCAGCCAGAAGACAGCAGGAGCACCTGTAGCTCTTGCACGGCTTATGGCGAGCTTTACCCAGTCTTGTACGGGTGCATCTTCCACTTGGCACATACGCCAAATGTCGCCTCGTTCTACTTGGTGAGAGAGATATACCTTGCCATGCGCCCCTACAACACGTATTTCCCCGTCTTCAGGAACTTCAAAAGTTTTGTCATGAGAACCATATTCCTCGGCTTTCTGCGCCATGAGGCCTACATTGGGCACAGAACCCATAGTGGTAGGGTCGAAAGCTCCATATTCTTTGCAGAAGTCTATCACAACCTGATACACTCCTGCATAACTACTGTCGGGTAGTACGGCGAGGGTATCTTGGGTTTCTCCTTTGGCATTCCACATTTTTCCTGAATTGCGAATCATGGCAGGCATGGAAGCATCAACGATGACATCGTTAGGAAAGTGTAAGTTGGTGATGCCCTTGTCGGAATTGACCATGGCCACAGCGGGCGCTTCGGCGAATACCTTTTCTATATCTTTTTCGATAGCAGATCTTTCGGCATCGGGGAGGGAGCTTATTCTGTCTAAGACATCGGAGAAGCCATTGCGCGTGTTCACCCCTAGGCGCTTGAAGGTATCGGCATATTTGCTAAGAAGAGGCTCAAAGAAAGTTTCCACAGCATAGCCAAAGAGAATAGGGTCGGAGACCTTCATCATAGTGGCTTTCAGGTGCAAAGAGAGCAATACCCCTAGCTCCTTAGCACGGGCAAACTGCTTTTTATAGAAATCCAGTAAGGCCTTTCGACTCATTACCGTAGCGTCAATAATCTCTCCTTCTTGTAGAGGGAGGTTGTCCTTGAGCAGTTGGGTTTTACCAGAGGCAGTGAGTAGTTCTATACGTACGGTGTCGGCAGCTTTGAGCGTTACAGACTGTTCGTTATGATAGAAATCCCCTTCGTCCATGGTAGCCACTGTGGTTTTGGAATCCTTACTCCAAGCTCCCATGCTATGCGGATGGGTTTTGGCATAGGCTTTGACTGCCTTAGGAGCACGACGGTCGGAGTTACCTTCCCTAAGGACAGGGTTTACTGCACTTCCTTTGACCTTGTCATAGCGCGCTTTGATGGCCTTTTCTTCTTCTGTAACAGGAGCTTCAGGATAGGGGGGTAGGGGATAGCCTTGTTTTTGCAATTCGACAATGGCCGCCTTGAGCTGAGGCACAGAGGCGCTGATATTGGGCAACTTGATGATATTGGCCTCAGGGGTAGTGGCTAAGTGCCCCAACTCATCTAAGTCATCTTTCACCTGTTGCTCCTTAGAGAGCCATTCGGGGAAAGCTGCCAAGATACGCCCTGCCAAAGAAATATCCTTCAGCTCAAAGGTGACATTTGAAGAGGCACAGAAGCGCTGAATAATAGGCAGTAGTGAGTGTGTGGCCAAAAAAGGAGCTTCGTCGGTTTTGGTATATACAATGCTTTTCATAACTATCTCTTGTTAAGTTCCACAAACGGACGTTGGGTGGCTCCTACATATATTTGACGAGGACGACCGATAGGCTCTCCGCCTTGGCGCATTTCTTTCCATTGTGCAATCCAGCCAGGTAGGCGGCCGATGGCAAAGAGTACGGTGAACATTTCCAAGTGCATGCCCAAAGCCTTGTAGATGATACCAGAATAGAAATCCACATTGGGGTAAAGGTTGCGAGCTTTGAAGTATTCGTCCTCAAGAGCTACTTTTTCTAGATGCTTAGCAATAGCGAAGATAGGTTCGTCTATGCCCAAGGCATTGAGCACATCGTCGGCTGCGGCCTTGATAATAGTAGCACGCGGGTCAAAGTTCTTATACACACGGTGTCCGAATCCCATAAGGCGGAATGGATCATCTTTGTCTTTGGCACGACGGATGAACTTATCCACATCACCCCCATCGCTATGAATCTCTTCGAGCATCTCAATTACGGCTTGGTTGGCACCACCATGTAAGCGCCCCCAAAGAGCAGATACCCCAGAGGAGATACTTGCGAAAAGACCCGCCTCGGAAGAACCTACCAAGCGTACGGTAGAAGTAGAGCAGTTTTGCTCGTGGTCGCCATGGAGAATCAGTAACTTGTTCAGTGCGGAGACAATCGTAGGATTGATTTCGTACTTTTCGGTAGGAATAGAGAAGAACAATTGTAGGATATTCTCTATATAGCCCAATTCATTATTGTAGTAGTTGAGCGGTAATCCCTCACGCCTACGATATACCCAAGTGGCGATAATGGTTACTTTGGCAATTGCCTTACACACTGCTTCATATACGTCTTTTTCACAATGTACATTTACAGGGATAGGATTGAAAGCCGTTAGCGCACTGGTAGCCGCTGAGAGTACTCCCATAGGGTGGGCAGCCTTAGGAAAGCCGTTGAGGATCTGACGCATTTCCTCATGTACCAAAGTGTATTTGTGAATGGTTTTCTTGAATTTGTCATACTCTTCTACGGTAGGAAGTTCTCCGAAGATAAGCAGATAAGCTACCTCCAAGAACTCCGCCTTGGCTGCCAAATCCTCTATGTTATAACCACGATAGCGGAGAATTCCTTTTTCTCCGTCCAAGAAGGTAATGGCACTCTTGCAGGAACCTGTATTCTTGTAGCCAGAATCCAAGGTAATCAGCCCAGTGAGGGAGCGTAATTTTTCAATGTTAATAGCCTTTTCTCCTTCAGTTCCTACTACAATGGGAAGCTCATATTCTTTCCCTTCAAAAGTTAGTTTTGCTATGTTCTTCATAATACAAATTTTTAATATTTACCTCCACAAAAATACAATATTTTTTGAAAAGAAAAAGAGATAAGATAAAAAATATTTATTTTTAACAAATTAGCGATTAATATGTGAATTATTTTTGATAAATAACAATTAATTTCTATTATTTAGAAAATTTTATAAATTAAAGCATACATATTAAAAATAACTCAATGACTCTACTTTTTTTGTAAGACTGAGTTTTCTAAGAAAATCACTAAAGATTTCTTTTTTTGACTTCTTTTGGTATGTTCTGAAAAATAATGTACTTTTGCAGAGCTTTATAAAGTAATTAGCAATCATCATTTTTTGAGCCGAATATCCATAAAAGAGATTAACCGTCTGGCACTACCTGCCCTTGTGTCAGGAGTGATAGAACCAGTGATTTCCCTTACTGATACGGTAATGGCAGGGCATATTCCTGTCAATACAAAGGAAGTATTAGGGGCAGTGGGTATTGTATCTTCTTTTTTGACGGCTTTGGTATGGATATTTATTCAGATTAGTCGTGCCATTTCCTCACAGGTGGCTTATGCTTATGGTCAAGGGAGTGTAGCACAGTTAAAGAGTTTAGTGGCTCAGATACTCTCCCTTTCTCTGACAATTTCTTTATTTTGTTCCATTGTAGCCTTCTTTACCTCTAAGATCATTCTTGTTAACTTCTATGAGGCAGATGGAATTCTGTTGGACTACTGTTTGGATTATTTTCGTATTCGGGTATGGGGCTTCCCTTTTATTCTACTTACTCTTACTATCCATAGCATATTCAGAGGTTTACAGAACACCTCTTGGAGCATGTATATCAGTCTATTAGGAGGAATAATTAATATTACACTTAATTATACTTTTGTCTTTATTTTTCATTGGGGCATTAAAGGGTTGGCATGGTCAAGCCTTCTAGCACAAATAGTTATGTTGGTGGTTTCGGTGCACTATCTGTATCGGAAGACTCCTTTCCGCTTTTTCAGAACAAAGAACTTACATCCCAAGTTTTTTCAGAATTTACGAATGAGTCTTAACCTATTTATTCGTTCTACCCTTTTGCAAGCAGTGCTTTATTTCTCTTTCCTAAGAGCCACTATTTTAGGAGGCGGAGAGGATAGTACTATCGTGGCTACCCACACCTTATTGAATCAGGTATGGCTTTTCTCTGTTTTTCTCTTTGATGGTTATTGTAATGCAGGAGGAGTGCTCTCAGGGCGGTTATACAGTGCTCGGCAGTACCAAACTATTCGTTATATGGTAAGGGATTTGTTTTTCATTGTTCTGGGAATAGGAAGTTTAATTATGATGCTGTACTTTATCTTTTATTTTCAGATGGGGGTATTCCTTACTAAGGATAGTGATGTTCAGTTGTTATTTTTTGAAACTTTTTGGATGGTTGTTCTCATGCAGCCACTCAATGCTATCACCTTTCTCTTTGATGGAATTTATAAAGGAATGGGGCTTACTATCGTATTACGCAATACTTTTATCATAGCAACCTTTTTAGGCTTTTTACCTACATTTTATGTAACAGAGTTTCTCTTGGAATGGGGACTTAAAGGGATTTGGGTAGCTTTTTTTGTATGGATGTCCTTTCGTGGAGGTATTCTTATCCTTCATTATAGAAACTTTTTTATATCAAGAACAGAACATTTGTTTAATATATCATAATTAATATCGAAATGAAAAATATCGCTGTACTTATGGGAGGATATTCCCGAGAATCAGAAGTATCTCTTAAGAGTGCTGCCACAGTAGTGGAACACTTAGATAAAAGTAAATATGCTTCCTATCCCATCCTTATCACTAAGGAGAAATGGGTATATATGGATTCTCAAAATCAAGAGTTTGTAGTAGATAAAAATGATTTTTCCCTAATCCTTAAGGGGAAGAAAATCACTTTTGATTGTGCTTTTAATGCTATTCATGGTACCCCAGGAGAGGATGGCTACCTACAAGCCTACTTTGCCCTTGTGGGGGTTCCTATTACGGGTTGTAGCATGTATGCTTCTGCCCTTACATTTAATAAGCGTGATATGCTATCGGTGCTGAGCCCCTATGGAATTCCTCGTGCTAAAGCATATTACCTAAACCAAGGAGAACATTTCTCCGTACGAGAAATTATAAAAACAGTAGGGTTACCTTGTTTTGTTAAAGCTAATAGATCGGGTAGTAGCTTTGGTGTATACAAAGCATATAATGAGAAGGATATAGATGATGCTATTGAAAAGGCTTTTGAGGTGGATAATGAGATTATCATTGAGGAATTTCTTAAGGGAACGGAGGTTTCTGTAGGGGTGATTACTTATCGGGGAAAAAAGAAGGTTTTGCCCATTACTGAGATTGTCTCTGAGAATGATTTCTTTGATTATCAAGCCAAGTATCAAGGTAGGTCCAAGGAGATTACTCCAGCTCGCCTAACTGCTCAAGAGAAGGAAAAAGTAGAAGCCCTTGCTCTTAAAGTATATGACCTTTTGCAGATGAAAGGCTTTAGCCGAAGTGAATATATTTTGGTAGGGGGAGAACCTTATTTGTTGGAGATGAATACCACACCTGGACTCTCCAATGCGAGTATCCTCCCACAACAGGCAAAAGCAGCAGGTATTACTCTTGCCAACCTCTTTGACAATGCTATAGAGGAGGTGATGGAAACGCATGAAGAATAATTACAATAGATATTTTTTTCTTGTTGTAAAAAGTTGTACTTTTGTGCCAAACTTACTAGTTATCTAAATTTATTCCTTGAAGTGAGTAACAAAAAGAAGAAAGCTAATAGAGCTAAGAAAATAGGATTGCCTCCAGGTAGCTTAGTTTATTTTGGCGAAAAAGAAAAGGCAATTGATATAGAAGTCATTTCTTTCTCTGAGGGTTCTTTCCATAAGCAGAAGGTACTCTCCAGTGAGAAAGCACTCTCTTTTATTACTCCAGAGAAGATTACTTGGATAAATATCAATGGGCTTAATAATATTGAGGAAATACGAAAAATAGGTAATTATACGCACCTTAATGCACTGCTCTTGGAGGATGTACTGGATACAGAACATCGCCCAAAAGTGGAA
Organism: Capnocytophaga sp. G2; assembly: GCF_035282625.1. Taxonomy (NCBI): domain Bacteria; kingdom Pseudomonadati; phylum Bacteroidota; class Flavobacteriia; order Flavobacteriales; family Flavobacteriaceae; genus Capnocytophaga; species Capnocytophaga sp. G2. The sequence goes on from NZ_JAYKBU010000001.1 coordinate 96,886, forward strand.
CTTTTAGAGGATAACTTACTGGTTATTATAAAGATGCTATTTTTTCAAGGAGAGGAACTTATTGCTGAGCACTTAGCCCTACTCTTAGGAGAGAACTACCTTATCACCTTTCAGGAATCAGAGGGAGGGGATGTGTTTGATCCTGTGCGCAAGCGCCTACAGGAAGCAGAAGGAGCTATAAGGAAGCATACAGCGGATTTCTTGCTTTTCGCCCTTTTGGATGCGATTGTGGATAACTATCTGGTAATTCTTGATAAAGTGAGTGATACCATTGAGGCTATTGAAGATGAGATCATCACTCACCCACGTGAGGATATGATTTCTGAAATACAAGTTCTAAAGAAAAAAGCCGCTTTTCTTCAGAAATCTATTGTACCTGCCCGTGAAGTGATTTCCAGAATAGAAAAGAATAACCATCACCTTATTCGAGGAGGAACAAAGCCATATTTCCGTGACCTGCATGACCATATTGTACAGATTGTAGAAACCCTTAGTACCTATCGGGATACCCTCTGGGGACTTACCGATACTTATATGGGGGCGATGAGTAATAAAATGAATAATATTATGCGCCTACTAACCCTGATTTCTACAATCTTTATCCCACTTACTTTTATTGTGGGAGTATATGGCATGAATTTTGAGTATATGCCTGAGCTCCATTATTCATGGGCATATCCCGCTTGCTGGGTGTTAATGTTGCTTATCTCTGTGATTATGCTGCTCTATTTCAAGCGTAAGAAATGGCTTTAATTTAATATAATAACGATTGTAGCCAAGCAAAATAATTTGCAAAATATGAGTATCTGGCACATAGGGTAGGGAAAACTTTTCTATCTATTTGTATTTTATTATGATTGACTATAATAACTAATTTAGAGATATGAGTCGTACTTTTTATGTCAAAAACACACAAGCTCCTAAGGTAATGAGTACAGAAGAGCTTCTAAGTGTTGCAGGAGGAGATTTCAGACAATTTGTTGTTTCCCAAGATGAAGAAAACTTTAAAGAGGTTATGCAAATGCCCTTAAATAAGTTTGGCTATATGCTTTTTGGGCAAGAGGGCATTAGTGGGCGAGGCTTTGAGGTAAGTTATCAGGAAGGAGAACCTGCCGCTTATGAGGTGCGTGTTTTCACTCCCAGTACCGAGAGGGATTGGCTTGGAGCAATGGAATTCATGAGTAAACTCGCCATATATCTACAGGTGGATATCATAGATGAAGAAGGCATGGAGTACAAAGCCAACCATATCACTTATAACTATAGAGGAGATATTGAGTTTGGAGTAAGGTGCTATGAAGGTGAGCGAGAAGAAAGTTTTATCTTTGGTGTATGTCGCCCTATTGCACTGAATGCAGAAATTGTGGGTCGCCTACTCTCAGCTCAGGATAAGGTAAAGGCTTTTAGTGATTTTGTGGAGAGCCAACAGCAACACGAGGATATCTTTATTGCTAATCAAATATTCTATCAGAATGATAAAGGAGAAATTATAGGTACCTATACCCTGACCAAAACTGTCCCTACTGTATTGCCTTATCAGTATCCTCCTTTTATTGATATTACTAAAACAGATCTCCAGCAGGAGGATATCTTGCAGTGGCGCATCTCTTTGGTAGATACAGAAGGAGGTGAGGATGGGCTCAACTACTTAGGAGATTTGGATTATAAGACTTTCCTTGAGCGCTTACCACAGGAGAAAATCAAAAAATTGGATGGTCATTATATGCTCCTACAGATGGATACTACCCAACAGATGGAGGCATTACTTGGGAAAACAAGCCTCTTGGGTAAAATAAAGAACTTTTTTAAATAAAAAATACTAATTAAAAAAAATTATAAATGAAAGAACATCATAAAAAAAGTGATGCATTGGACTATCATGAGTATCCCCAACCTGGGAAGATAGCCGTAGTACCTACCAAGAAACATGCAACTCAGTATGACCTCTCTTTGGCTTACTCTCCTGGAGTAGCTGAGCCATGCTTGGCTATTGAAGAGAACAAAAATGATGCTTACCGATATACCAATAAGGGAAACCTTGTGGCGGTAATTTCCAATGGTACTGCTGTACTGGGACTAGGGAATATTGGTGCTGATGCTGCCAAACCTGTTATGGAAGGAAAGGGATTGCTCTTTAAGATTTTTGCCGATATTGATGTATTTGATATTGAGGTAAATACTACCGATGTGGATACCTTTGTTAATACGGTTAAGGCAATTGCTCCTACTTTTGGAGGTATTAACTTAGAAGATATTAAGTCACCAGAAGCCTTTGAAATTGAACGACGTCTTAAAGAAGAATTGGATATTCCAGTTATGCATGATGACCAACATGGGACTGCCATTATCTCCGCAGCTGCCTTGAAGAATGCCTTGGAGATTGTTGGAAAGGATATTAGCAAAGTACGTATCGTAGTCAATGGAGCAGGAGCAGCAGCAATTTCCTGCACCCGCCTATATATTGCTTTAGGGGCAAATCCTAAGAATATTGTTATGCTTGATAGTAAAGGAGTCATACGCAAAGATAATCCAAATTTGGACGCTCTAAAAGCAGAATTCGCTACCGATCATAACCTTCATACCTTAGAGGAAGCCATCAAGGATGCCGATGTGTTCATTGGACTCTCAAAAGGAAATGTAGTAAGCCCTCAAATGCTTCTTTCCATGGCTAAAGATCCCATCGTTTTTGCTATGGCAAATCCTACTCCTGAAATTGCTTATGACTTAGCTATCCAGACACGTCCAGATATCATTATGGCAACAGGTCGTTCCGATACTCCTAATCAGGTGAATAACGTATTAGGGTTCCCTTTTATCTTCCGCGGTGCTTTGGATGTACGGGCTACTAAGATTAATGAACAGATGAAACTCGCTGCGGTACATGCCTTAGCGAACCTTGCCAAAAAGAGTGTTCCTGACCAAGTAAACGCTGTATACGGAGGCATTAACCTTACCTTTGGTAAGGAATATATTATCCCTAAACCTTTTGACCCACGCCTTATTTATGAAGTACCTCCTGCGGTAGCTAAGGCAGCAATGGATTCTGGAGTAGCCCAAAAGCCCATTACCGATTGGGATGCTTACCGTGAACAACTTATGGATCGTTTAGGAGGTAGTAATAAGGAAATACGCGCCCTACAGGAGCGTGCCCGCCAGAATCCTAAGCGAGTGGTATTCCCTGAAGCTGATATCTTAGAAGTGCTCAAGGCTGCCCAACGTGTATATGAGGAAGGAATCGCCATTCCAGTACTCCTCGGTCATAAGGAGACCATTCTCTCCCACATGGAAAGATTGGACTTTAATGCTAACCTACAAATTATTGATCCTAAGAGTGACCAAGAAATAGAACGTCGCAAATCCTTTGCCGATATCTATTGGAAGAAACGCCAACGTAAAGGAATCACACAGCTCAATGCACAACGCCTTATGCGTGAACGTAATTACTTTGGAGCTATGTTGGTTAATACTGGGCAAGCTGATGCAATGATTACAGGTTATTCGCGTTCCTATCCACAGGTTATTCGCCCTATCTTGGACTTGGTGGAAAAGGAGGAAGGCTTTAGTCGTATCGCAGCAACCAGTATTCTTATTACCAAAAGGGGTCCACTATTCCTTTCAGATACTACTATGAATCCTAACCCTACAGCAGAGGATTTGACCTCAATCACCCTTGCTGTAGCCGAGAAAGCCAAGATGTTCGGTATAGAGCCTTCCATAGCTTTGCTTTCTTACTCTAACTTTGGTTCTGCCCCTTCAGAGAGCACTAAGAAGCTCACCAAAGTGGTAGAATATTTACACCGAAATTATCCTGATTTGGTGGTGGATGGTGAAGTACAGGTGGATATCGCTCTGAATCCTGAAAAGTTGGCAGCAGCTTTTCCTTTCTCGAAACTCAATAACGGGAAACCTGCCAATGTATTGATATTCCCTAACTTAGAGTCAGCAAATATCTCTTATAAAATTATCAAAGAGGATGAAGGGCTTAATTCCATAGGTCCTATTATCTTGGGACTCTCTAAGCCTATTCACATTACCCTAATGAATGCCAGTGTGGATGAAATGGTGAACCTCACTACCTTTGCCGTAGTGGATGCTCAAGAGAGAGAAAGAAGAAAATAATTTCCCAAAATACAATAGGGGCAAGTTGCACAACTTGCCCCTATTTTTTATTTCTAAAGATCCTTTATAAATCAATCATCTTCTCCATGCAAAGGAATCTACTTATCGCATACTATTTACATAAGCCTCTTCTAAATTATAAATAGTTTAATCATAATACTTTGGATCATAATGAGTACCTACTATTTCTATTTTGTATAGATTAGTCCTATTTCTTAGATAAAACAACTCCTTTTTACCTGTATAAATTCATTAGGAAGATAAAAAATTATAATATCCTTTTATATGTAGAAATAGCCAAAAAAGGGATTTCTAATACGTAAAAACATAAGAATTAACCAATGAACACAAAAGACATTTCTGTAAAGACAGATGTTTCAGCCACTATAAGGGCTTTTGTAGAAGAGAAAATGATACAAGAGTAATGGTCTGCTCAGCAGGTTATGGGTTGATACCCTATAGAAAATCCATCAAGCTTGAATTAATTAAAAAAACCTTTTGATGTTCTCATTTTTTTATGTATATTTGCTTTTTATTTCAAAAATGATAGAGAATATTTTTGTAGCTATTTCCTTAGGCATAATATTGGCTTTCACAATAGGACCTGTATTCTTCATTCTAATAGAGACCAGTATCACCAAGGGAATGCGCTCAGCATTAGCTTTTGATTTTGGAGCTATCTCAGGAGACATTTTTTTCATAACATTAGCTTATTGGGGGACAAGTAAGCTAGCCAATTATATAGAAGACAATCCTAATTTATTCATTTATGGAGGTATTATTATTATTATTTATGGGGTGTTCTCCTATTTCAAAGAAAGGAAAGATTACAGACTAAACCCTCCTCAGGCACGTATAACCGTAATTAAGGAAGGGAATTATTTTACTTTTTTTTACAAAGGCTTTTTCTTGAATATTATCAATATAGGTGTTTTTTTCTATTGGCTGGCTACTATTGCTACCTTCTCTTCCAGACCGGGAAATACTTCCATGCGTACACTTATTTTTTTAGCAACAATACTACTGACATACTTACTCACAGATGTAGTAAAAATACTTATAGCAAAGCGACTTCGCCATAGGCTCACTCCCATTAATATTCATAAGGTAAAACAAGGAATTAATATTTTTTTAATAATATTCGGAATATTTCTACTCTTAAACGGTATTTTTCCTAATTACATACAATCTCTTAAAGAAATTCTCTTTTAAGATACTGTTATTTTCTTTTAAAATAAAAAAACGTTCCACGTGGAACGTTTGAGTAACCAATAACAATTAAAAAATAATAAAGCAATTTCTATTTCTTTTCATTAAGTGCTTTTACTACTTCTGCAGTGATATCCTTATCACTTTTACCATAATGTACACTTCCTCCATCATTGGCTCCAAGAATAAAGTCATAATTATGTTGCTTTCCATACTCCTTAATAAAGTTCTTTACTCTCTTAAGTAATGTATCCATTTTGGTACGACTTTCCTCCTGAATAGCTTGTTCTTCTGCCATAAGTTGCTGTTGTAACATCTGGCTTTCCTGTGCTAATTCACTATATTTTTGCTGTGCGACAGCAGGTGCCAAGCTCTTAGCTTGTGCTTCAAAAGCTTGTGCTTTTACTTGAAAAGCTTGAGAAATACTATCACGCTTGTGTTGATATTTATCAATCTTTCCTTTAAGAAGGATTTCTAAATTTTTCTTTTCTTGATAATCATCCAAAAGCTTACTATTATCTACAAAAGCAATTTTCTGACTCTGCTGGCAAGAAGCAAGACTCAATAAAAGACCAATACTTAGAATAATCTTGTTCATAATAATACATTTTCAAAAAGTGGGACAAATGTACAAAATAAAATAACTACTCTGTTCGCTTTTAACAAAATAAATAGAAAACGAATAGATATTTAACTTTTTATTCTACTTAAAACCACTAAATATTTACTTTTTATCATTTTATTTCTTTATCTTTAACAGATAGATCAGCGATGAATATTCTCCTGTGCGTATAGCAGAAAGATTAGAACAAAAACCTTGATAAAACCCTTTAAAAAAGTTCATCTTCCCCGATTTATATTTTTCAGAAAGTAGGCTCACATAGAAGGCATCAAAGAACATGGGTTTTATCCCTACAAGTTCAAACCCTTTCTCTTCAAAAAGCAACCGAATACTCTCCTTAGAAAAATGCCAGAGATGGCGAGGTACATCATAGGCTGCCCAATATTCTTTATAATATTGTGCATCTCTACTTCTATAATTCGGCACTGCAATAATCAACAATCCCTCCTGATTAAGGTGTTCTTTAAGAAAATCTATTTCTTCCTTTAGGTTAGGAATATGTTCCAACACATGCCAAAGAGTAATCACTTCAAAAGTTTCTTCAACCCGATCTTGACTATTCTGTAGAAAAATCCCCTTCTCCCCTGCCCTATCACGAGCTTTTACCTCAGGCTCTATTCCCATCACTTTCCACCCTCTCCCTTTAGCTACACGTAAAAAATCACCCGTGCCCGCTCCTATATCTAAGAGTTTTCCTTTCGGTATATATTTTTCTATTAACTGCATTTTCTGTTGAAGTGTATATTTCTTCACACATTGATAGAGCTTTTCAAAAAACCCTCTCTTCCCATCTGTATGGGAAATATAAGCGTTACTTTGGTAATATTTTCCTAAATTCTCAGGAATAGGAGTGGTATAGTACAGTTGATAATACTTATCATATACTAACGAAAACTCCTCTCCACTCACACTATAATCTGTTATATTCATACTTCTTTATTAAAGCCCTTAAGATGTTCCACGTGGAACATCTTAATCATTAATACGCTTTTAAGCATTTCTCTTAATTATTCATTATTTAACTTATCAATTATATCAATACCCTAAATAATAAGTTCTTTTCTTAATTTAATATATTTTCGTCTATACATGAAATTAGTTATAATTTTGTTTTTACTCTATTTTGATATAGCCCTCTATAAGTATATAAATTCATTGAAAATCCTTATTTAAAAATATTTTTTTACTCAATATGTTCCACGTGGAACATATTAACCACTACTATTAATTGTTAAATATTCTTTTAAATAATTTATTTCATAACCTATTACACTATACTTAATTTTATTTATTAATATCTTAAATAACAAATTCTCTTTTAATTCAATTCATTATCTTACAAAAACAGCCATATTTCTTTAAATACCATAAAAATCAACCTTCAGAAACAGGCTAAATTTTTGTTTTTATTTCTTTTTAATATAAATCCTTATTAGTAGTATAGATCTCTTAAAAATACCTATTTAAAATCATTTTTTATTCTTCAATCTTTATTTTTCACTTAATATGTTCTGCGCGGAATACTAAAAATGTATAAATACTCAATATTGGCTACTAATCCTTATTTTTTATTACTTTGAAACTCTTTAAGGTAAAAAGGTTCAAAGTAGGCTATATTTTCAAAATGTTGTTGGTCATATTGTTTAAAAGCTAAAACTCCCATCTGCTTAGCTGAAGGAAATTTATTCTCCCAAAAATAAGCATTTTTATGCTTACAAATAGCTTGGAACTTAGTGATTCCATCTCCTAAAAAAATTGTTTTTCCCTTATTAAGGTAAGTATCAAACGTACTTTCTGTAAGAATTTCTGCCCTCTCCCCTACTATAGGAGAAAAATCATGATTATATACAACAGTAAAGACTTCCATCCTACGAGCATCTATCATAGGGATAATATATTTAATATCTGTAAATTCATACGTTACCCTTTCAGCTAAAATGCGCAAAGTAGGTAAGGCTATCAAAGGAATACCCCATCCATAACATAAGCCTTTAGCAGTAGCAGTACCTATACGCAACCCCGTATAGGAGCCCGGTCCTGCACTAATGGCTATAGCACTTATCTGATGAGGGTCTACAGCACTCTCCTTGAGAACTCTTTCTATAAATACATGTAAGTTCTCTGAATGAGAGAAACTCTCGGTTTGTTCCTCCACCAAGCATACTAAATTACTATCTGTAAAAAGGGCTACAGAACAATTCTTTCCAGAGGTTTCTAAAGATAATATAGTAGGCATAAATAATCTCTTTCGGCTGACAAAAGTACAAAAAAACAGCAAGTCTGTAATAACTTGCTGTAAAAAATAAATCATTTGCAAAGGTAATTATTTGTTTTCCAATACGTCATCAAAGAAAAGAAGCATTTGATGAGTATGGTACTTTCCATATTTGTAAAAAGTTTCTTGTGTTTTAGCATCCGGTTTCCAATCAAGGAAAGCATGCGTAGCGCCTCCTACTTGTATATATTCCACACGCTGACCTGCTTTCACTAAAGCATTCATATATTTCTTTACCTGTTCATCCTTAATCAGAGGATCCTCTGTTCCTCTAAGCAATAGCTGGGGAACTGCACGCTTGGAAACTTCAGGAATACCATTGATAGGTGCTACTTCATTGCGGTATGGATAGTCCTTAAAACGATAAACGAGCGTTTCAGGAGCAAATACCCCATAGCTGGGAGCGACTGCCTTGATAGCCTTAGCAAGCTCACTTTTTACTTGGGCAATAGTTTTCCCTTTAGGCATATAAGTAGGTAAAAATTCATATATTCCTTGAGTTTTTCCAAAACCTCTGTCCCCTACTCTCTCTACAAAGTTAGCCACCGAAGCAGAAAGATGTCCACCTGCACTATCACCTGTTACACAGATACGAGTAGGATCGCCCCCATATTTAGTAGCATTTTCCATGATATGTAACAAAGCACCATACACATCTTCAATGAGTTGATGTAACTCAGTAGGCGTTTTGTCTCCATCCAAATTACCTGTCCAACGATAATCTATGTTAAAGACTACATAACGACCACTATTGGCTAACTCACGAGCAAAACCACGCATCACTTCTTCTGTATTGGAACTCCAACCACCTCCGTGAATAATCACAATACAAGGGAGGTTCTGCTTACCCTTAGGCGAATACACATCATACTTGAGGGTCTTTACCCCTGGCTTAGCATAGATGATATCTTGAGTTACATTTAGGTTTGCCTCTGCTTCTTTAGGAACAAAGCAAGCACCTATACTTAAGTCCTTATCTACTTTCACTTTAAAAGTAGAGGTTACCGATTCGTAATACATGGCACCCCATTGTCCAGGGGTAGAAAAGTAGCCTGTGTCAAAGCTATAGTCATTCTCTGGAGTGGTTTGGATCGTAAGGACAGTCCCTGCCTTGACCATACCATCCTTAGGGAGTTTAGGACTAATAGTGTAGGAACCATTACGAGCGGGATCAAGGGTTACCTTGAATTTCTTTTGTGCATAGACTCCCATTGAGAGGAGTGCTACTATGCTAAATAATAATAATCTTTTCATTTTTCTCTTATTTATATGTGATTTTAAGGTTTCTAAAAAGCCTATTAAGTAAAATCTTACTTTCTTCATTTCTAGAATATTGCTGAATATTTGCGAATAAAATAGATAGAGAGTACAGTTCCACACATAGTAGTAGCTTATTGGGCTATAGCAGGGATAGTAGTCATAGAAAGCACAGAAATGACTAAAATTTGCTTTAAATTTGCTTTCATATACAATTTTCATTTACTTATTGAAGAGTTGTAATTTCGCATAGAAATCCTCCAAAAGCAATCGGGTGTCCAATTGGTCATATACACGGATCTTTCTCCCTGAAGGATTCGCCTTGTAGGTGCCTTCGTTTGTAATCTGTGGGGCAGCTACTATGCGGTAAAGGCTAGAGGAGGGATCGGCTTCAAAGGAGGATTGCAGAGCAGTCAGTAGCACCAGTGGGTTATCTCCTTGTATGTAGGTCTCACCTATGTGCAGATCAAATCGTTGGGTACGCTCCATTACTCCTTCTATCTTTTGGGCTAAGAACTGACCTAACTTACCTTGGGACTTTACGCGAGTGGTCAGTTCAGCATAACTCATAAGCACTTGGCGATAAGCGTTTCTTGGTACTTGCCAGATCATCACTTCTGATTGGTTGAAAACGACCTGTGCCGCAGGGACAGAGATACCTAGATTGTATTCAACAGTGGAGTGATTTGGCGGTAGGTTGATGCCCTCATACTCGGAGCCTCCTATCCAAACCAAGGTGAATTTCTTGGCAATCTCAGGGCGCTTGAGCAGCGCAGAAGCTACATCGGTAAGGCCTGCCCCACTGACGATATACAGCGGGAGCTTGGTATCGGTACGCAGTGCCTCCTTGATGATAAAGTCGGTAGCCTCCGATTCGGTAGGGGTATGGGTGTTGGTAAGCCCTACATTAGAACCTGCCAAAACAGGAAATTTACCTTTCATACCCATAAGAGTTACCAGTTCTTGGGCATTGCGCTGGGCATTCTGTGCTGTTACGGTGGAGTTATCAAAGGGGTCATTGGGTTTCAGGTGAGTACCTACCACTGCCTGTACTTCTGCTGAGGGGGAGAGTAGCTGGTGTACCAACTGAAAATAACCATCTGGATCGCCTGAAAAGTCATTCAGCACAATCACCCGCATACGCGGCTTGATTACCCTTTGTGCATCACGATAGTAAGTCTGTGATATAGCAACAGTACCCACCATTAAGGACATAGAAAGGGTAATGAGCTGTTTTATAATTACTTTCATCTTTAAAGTTTTGAGTTATTAGTGGTTAGTTTTTAGTCTATTACAACTAATCACTAACCACTTTTCATTATTCACTTTTATCTTTTATACTTAGCCGTACGGGCATCCTTAATCACCCCTTTCCAGTTGAGTCCAAAACCAAAATCATATACATTGCCTTCACTGTCCTTGTGGCACTCCATGTCAAAAGGTACATCCTCAAACTGTTGCTCTACCGTCTTCATATTGGCAGGCATCTGAGTAGGGAGCAAGGCAGAAGGCTCTACCTTACCAGAGAGAATTTCCAAAAGAGCTTGTTCGGAAGTACCGAAGTTAAGCAAGATACCATCTACCTGTTTTTCAAACTCATGGAATACCATAGGGCGAGAGGCGGTGATGGAAACCACTACTGGTTTTCCTTTCATCTTTTCTTTGGTTTCCAATATGTTATACAGGTCGGTAATATTGGAGGCATTGGCTGTTTTTCCCTTATAAGAACGGTCAGTTACTTGTGGAGCAATTACCTTATCTCCTGCGGCTATACTGTGCTCACGAGCATACTCAGCGGTATAGGTGTTGTACTGTAGGGAGATAGGAATATAACCATTTTCACCTGCTTTAAAGAGTTCGTCGTTGTAACCTGGGTGATTTTGAGTAGGGCTCTTAACAAAGACAATAGCAAGATCAGCCTTATTGGGATCATCAGTTACATTGAAATACTTCTTCACATTCTCTATATTCACAGGATAAGCGATGTTGCCCTCAGTATATACCCCCCACCAGTTGCGTTGGGGTTCGTTATACACCTTAGGAATATAGACGGTTTTCTTCTTGTCAATGGGCAATACATGTCCTTTGTTCTTGAGCATGATGATGGATTTGAGCTGGGCATCGTAACCTGCTTTCATGAACTCAGGATTTCCTACAATCTTAGCACTTTCCTCTGGGTTTAGGTATGGATTTTCAAACAGACCCAAGCGGAAGATGTTGCGCAATAGGCGTACAGCCGATTTCTCAAAACGTTCTCTCATATAGGCTTCACCATGTTCTTTCACCCCTATCTTATAGGCTTCTACCACAGGAGCTACCATGTTGTTACCACCAAATTGGTCTACTCCTGCCTCCAAAGCCTTGTAGTGAAGCTGTGGCAAGTCTAAGTCTTCTACCCCCCAAGGCTTACCAGCAAAGCCCCCTGGTGTGCTTGGTTCTTTGGCAATGATGAGCCAGTCGGTACATACCACTCCGTCAAAGCCGTATTTGTTGCGCAATAGGTCAGTTACTATGTATTTGCTAAAGCCATTACCTACATTCTCATGATTTTTGGTGTCTTGGTTATAGGAAATAGTGTAGTAAGGCATCACCGCAGAGGCGGATTTGGTCTTGCCATGGAGCTTAAAGGCACCTTCGGTAAAAGGTTTTTGGTGCATCTCAAAGTTTTTACCTGGGTATACAGCATACTTACCATAGGCAAAGTGGGCATCACGACCACCTTCGCCAGCACCTCCTCCTGGGAAGTGCTTGCTCATGGCATTGACACTCTCGTAGCCCCAACCATCTTTGATTTCGGCCTTACCTGTGGAGGTTTGGAAACCATCTACATAGGCACGTGTCATATCGGTAGTCAGCTCAGGAGACTCACCAAAGGTGAAGACCATACGATTCCAGCGAGGTTCCGTACCCAAGTCTATCTGAGGGGAAAGGGCGGTAGTAATCCCCATAGCACGGTATTCCTTGGCAGCTATTTCACCAAATTTCTGCACTATGGCAGGATCAAAGGTAGCGGACATAGCCAATCCATCAGGCCAAAGAGAGATACTTCCTCCTGCTCCTGCATTGTATTCGGCCGTTACCAAGGTGGTATGGCGTGGGTCGGAAGAGATATTCACTGGAATACCCAGCGGTAGGCTCTCGGTGGTACGCTGTAGGTTGTTGCTCCATATAGCTGCATCCTTAGGAGAGGAAACAGTAGTGATTAGCACATGGCGTACATGGTCGCGGTCTAAGAAGACTTTTTGCTGGTCGGTAAGGTCGGAAGGTTTGGCACCACTCTCAGCAAAAGGCTTACCTCCATAGCTACTCTTGCGATAGCCATCAGGAGGGCCAGGCAAGGCTTGGTGGTTACTGTAGAGCATAAGCCCTGCAATTTCCTCTATGCTCATTTGTTTAGCAAGGTCTTTGGCACGTTCTTCTACGGGCAGGCGCCAGTCCTCGTACTTGTCCAACTTGCCGTTTTTGTTCAGGTCTTTGAACTTTTTACCTCCTACGGTAATGATTTTTACCCCTGAGGAGGTACTATAACCCAAGGTAGCTCCTTTTTTATTGGTAACATATTGAATATCGGAGTTCTGTGCTAATGCAGTAGTCATTCCTACACAGAAGCCTAAGGTTAAGAGAATATTCTTTGTTTTCATAACAGTAAATAATTTAAATTTATGGTTTTAATTCTTTGAATTTCATAGTAGGATGTAGTACGTCATGTACTTTTCTGACTATTTTGCCTATCTTTAACATAGCACTGCCTTTAATATCGCGGCTGGAAGCTCCCACATGGAAGGTATACTGACCTGCATCGGTAATCCAAGCACTTTACATCCAAGGTACCCTTCTTTACCGCTTCTTCAATAGTAGCTACATCCTCATCTTTTCCTGGTTCTATCAGGTCATTACCTGCTTTCATATTGGCTACACGGTCAGTGGCTTTGTTGCGACGGATAGGATCCATACCCCCATCCAGTCGGTCATCACAATCCCCTTAAAGCTCCATTCGTCGCGTAGAATGGTCGTTAGTAGGTCATAGCGTTCACTGGTCATGGTACCATTGACTAAGTTGTAGGAGGACATCACTGTCCAAGGGTGTGCTTTTTTGATGGCAATCTCAAAACCTCTGAGGTATAATTCACGCGCAGCACGTGAGCTCACTTGTGCATCATTACCTAAACGGGCGGTTTCTTGGTTATTAATCGCATAATGCTTGATAGAGGTACCTACCCCTTGGCTTTGTATCCCATTGATATAGGCGGTGGCAATTTCCCCTATCAGTACAGGGTCTTCAGAATAATACTCAAAGTTACGTCCATTCAGTGGGTCGCGATGTAGGTTCACTCCAGGAGAGAGCATCACATCCACCCCATACTCTTTAGCTTCTTTCCCAATGGCTGCTCCTACCTTGGTAACCAAGTCGGTATTCCAAGAGCTAGAGAGACAAGTGCCTATAGGAAAATGAGTACAATAGTATGTCTTGCTGTCATAAGGACGCATAGGGTCAATACGCACACCCGCTGGCCCGTCGGAGAGTACGGCCGAGGTGATGCCTAAGCGTGGAATAGCCACGGTAGTACCTGCCGCACCAGGAACTAACTTAGAGAAAGAACCAAAGTTAGAGTTTGCTTTATCGGTAACTCCTGCCATACCTGTTCCTACAACCAATAGAGCCTTTTCGTGTAGGGTCATTTCTTTAAGAACTTGGTCTATATTCTGGGCATTTAGCTTTACTTGTGCAAGTGTCCCTTCAGTAATACCCAAAGAAAAAACAATTAAGGTTTTGATTATCAATAATTTATTTTTCATAATTATAAGGATAAATATTTATTTCACGGTTAGTATTATTCTATGATATCGGGTAAGGGAAGGTGTTCCGTTATCGGTAGCTTCCAGAACTAAGTGAATAGTTTGTCCCTTTTGAGCATCTGTAGGAATAGTAATTATAGGACTATTAGTAGTAGCTTTTTCTATGGTTACTGTATTGGGATAGCTTCCTACCAGGAATTGTCGCCATTGTAGGGTAACTTTGTCCTTATCAGGGTCAGTTACCTTACAGCTAAGAGTTACTCGCTCCCCAGCGTGAACGCTTTTCTCTTCTATTCCTTGTATAACAGGCTCATGATTAGCTTTCTTATAGTCATCGGTTACAGACCATGCCATACGGGCAGCAAAACCATTCTGCACAGCAGCAGTAAAATCCGGAAAACCTATCTTTCCACGCACATAAGCGGGAATGTCTGCAGCTTTCACGTCCGCAGGTACTGCCATCTTAGCTCCCGTCCAACCGCCAAAGGTAGGATCCTCATCGGCACGTAAACCATTATCAATGAGGTTCAGGTAGCAGAAAGTATCCCCTTCCGAGATAAAAGTTCCCTTGGGTAATAGACTAGGCATCCATAAGATATACCCTTTTTCCTTGAGCTTGTCCTTACCCAATTCGCTCACCCCAAAGAAGTCAAAGATATCGTCCTTGACCATCTGCTTGCCATCGCCCCATACGCGATATCGCTCACCAAAGAGTCCTTTGCTACGTATGTATTGTTCTGTCCACTCGGGTGAATAGAACACCTTGTTTTCCTCCTTGACTCTTAAGGGGGCGAAGAAAGTGAGATCCACCTGCATCCCATTAGGATTGAGTTCCTCTATCTCAGGCCAGAAAGGGTGAATATAGCGAGCATAGGTATCATCCTGATCCATCGAGAGGCATAAGACTACTTTCTTTGAAATACGTGCCTTGAGTTCCTTCCAGTAAGGTTGCTCACTATAAATTTCCTCAATGGATTTAAGAGCACGAGCGATGGTACTAGCTCCTCCCCATGCCTGAATGTATAGCGGACTGTCATCTTCATCAAGAATACACTGCTTGATGAGTTCTGAACCTGGAGTATCTTTAGAGAAATCCCCATCAAAGGCAACATTACCTTCTCGGATTTTAGATAGCAAATACTCTGGAGTAGGATAATCGGGGTGATGTACCTTAAGGTTCTTATACACTTTGGCATAAGTCTCCACATTCTCATGAATAAAACGTTCCTTAGGTACATAGCGCCAAGAGGTCATGGGCTGGGTCATACCTACACGCCCATATTCGCGGTTGGGTACATACCAAAGAGTCCCCTTTCCGTCCCCTTTCCAATGGAATTGGCTACTGGCATAGATAAGGCCTTCCACCCGAAAGTCGGTACTGTACAATAAGAAGCGTATCAGGGAGTTGTTATCATCCAATTCAGGATCAGTAGTAATAATGATACGTGGTTTCACCTTCTTATAGGAATGAGTTGTATGAGTGGGTTGTGCATAACCCACTAAGCATACTGCCCATAATGCAACAATTATTTTAAAAAATTTCATGGTTTAGATTTTATTTGTAAATGCATCTAAAATTCTACTCAAAATTAGAAATTAATAGTGGTAGATAGAGATACTTCAAACGGACGTAAATAAGAACCAGACATAAGATAATCCTTATACTTGGAAGTATCGGTAACCAAATCCGCTGCCCCAATGGAACCAGTAGCCCCTGTTTGATTAAGGAAGTTAACTACATTAAGGGTGAAGAATATATTTTTGTTCAACATATAGTTCAAGTTAGCAAAGGATTCCCAATGTCCATTAAAATATAAAGTATTGGTCTTATTGATATATTGCTTACTGAAATAGCGGAAGTTAAGTCCTGCACGCCATTTTCCAAAACTATAGGATGGGTCTAGTTCAATAAGTACTTTGGACATAGCGGTAACTACTTTGTTACTCACATCTGCTCCATCAGTAACTCCATCGGGGAAAGTAGCATAAATACTAAGTTTCTTATACTGAGGATTCTGTAAGGTAAGCAAACCATGTAAGGAGAAGTTTTCATAGGAAAGAACAAAATCAGTTGTCCAGCCTATGGTTTGCACATCATAAGTAATAGGTTGAGTTACACTTACTTCTTCTCCTGCAAACTTACCACCTACATTTTGAGTAAGAGTATGGTAGAAGGTAGCCCGTGACTTATAGTTAGTCTGTGAAATGGTAGAAACTTGAGAAACAAGCTGTATCCAAGGATTATTATAAAAGATACCTAATCGTCCCATATTAATATTTACTGGATCCAAGGTAGGGAGTGCTGATCCGGCATAATCCTGAAGGTCAGGACGACGTTTTACATATACATATTCTCCAAGAAGCCCGAAGCCCTTAGCAAGTGTATAACGAATATTATAAGTAGCCGAAGGATTAAAGAAATTATTAGAAAAGGAAGTGATTCCTCCATCACTACGAGCACCTATCCACCAGTTAGGTATACGGTCATTATTCTTGCCATCCTTAGTAAGTGCTGCTGTACCTCCATAACCAAGAGATTCTAAGCGAAGCCCTAAGCTCATCCATAGCTTCTGAGTAATATTCCAATCATCACTAACAAAAAGGGCAAACTTAGTTTCATGTCCGTCATAATATTCTCCACTACCTGGGTTAAAGATATTTGCCATAGCAAGAGTACCATCTGCTCTTTTGGTATAGAGTTGTGCAGGATCTGCCTTTACCTCATGTGCCATAATGGTATTCATCTGTTGTACACCTGCACGGTTATACCAGAGATTGGCTCCTATACGCCAGTTATGGCGATCCTCTTGGAGCTTTCCTTTCCATACAGCACTGGTAATCCAATCACGCTCAAAACCAGGAACATACATAAAAAAACGGTTTTGTATCTTATCCCCTGTAAAAGCACTTCCATCAGCATAGAAATACTGTCCAGGAACATTATTCACAATACCAGAAACAGCACTCATTGCCATACTTACATCTCCGAATTTAGCTTTACTAGTGATATCCAAATCAGTATCATTGTCAAAAGTGTAATTCAAGCGGAAAGTAATTTGATGGTTCTTAGTAGTACCCCCATCTGTCCATTTCTTAGTTTTA
The DNA here is from genome assembly GCF_035282625.1 of Capnocytophaga sp. G2. NCBI lineage: Bacteria > Pseudomonadati > Bacteroidota > Flavobacteriia > Flavobacteriales > Flavobacteriaceae > Capnocytophaga > Capnocytophaga sp. G2. The sequence continues at coordinate 114,267 of NZ_JAYKBU010000001.1, forward strand.
TGTTCACCGGTCATCACATCCAAGTAAGGAAACCAAGAGGCTTCATTACCATAATAAGCATCTGTACCGAACTTGAAACCATTATATTTTTTTACACTTCCATCTCCTTTATATATAAAAGGAGCATAGGCGGAACCTACGCTCATGTAATGACTATATTGGTAAAGCAAGCTGGCATAACCCTGTCCCTGAGCAAAGCGTTTGTCAAAGAGTGCCTTGTAACTCTGCACACGCTTGGTAAGGTAAGCGGCTTGGAGCTTATAAGTTCCAGGATCCCATATCTGATTAGAACTGAACATATACCCCCATCCATTACCAAGACTACCCGTAAGAGTAGCATCAAAGGATTGACGACCAAAGTTATTAAGCTGATAAGAGGCTGTTCCTTTGAATTCTTCAGTGGATTTCTTATGATGACTGTCCAAAATATAACCTACAGCACCATATTGTAGAGCCCCTTCGGTGAGACTCAAGGGAGCTACCCTTCCAAAGGAAGTACCTCCAAACCAAGAATAATAAGGCATATCAGGCCAGAAATTATAGGAAACAGGAAGTCCATCCTCAAAGATTGTTGTACTTAGGCTGGAGGGTAAGCCTACGTTAATTTGGCGAGGTTGGTCAGTACTGGAAGCATTGAGTAGCATATTTCGGTGCCCTGCTTCCTTATTAGTTGTACTGTCTTTCTTTTGTTCTAAGGCACCCCCTAAGTCTTTCTGTTTAACTTGTAAGGAGTCCACTTCTTGCCCCATCATTGGCATAGAAGCCATAGCTGAGAGCACGATGATATAAATACGATTCATACATTATGATTTTTATATTTCTGCCTCAAAAGTACAAATTTTTATAGAAATAGAGTAAGATAATTAACTTTTATTTATGATATAAATATTTTTTATATAAAAAATATTTATATAAAACCCTCTATTTTCTTAGTAAATATAGAGAAGTTAACATTAAATATAGTTTATAATAATATATATAAACTATTGATTTTTAATACTAAACAATCAGTATAAACCTTAGCTTTTCTATTTAAAAGAGAAAGTGCTTCCTTAAGCATAACTTCTACTATGTTATACATAATCTAAGAAATAGTAAGTTTCACAAATTCTCTCTGGTAGAATTAGCCATTTGACTATAAAAAAAGTTGGGATATTGAAAATCCCAACTTTTAAGAAAATTAAAAAAGAAAACTTATAACTTATTCTACATGCTTGTATGCTTTGTAAGAAGAACGCACTAAGGCACTACTTTCAAAATGGCGGAAACCAAGAGCATCCCCTATTTCCTTATACTTTTGAAATTGGTCTGGGGTAACATAATTCCTTACAGGAAGGTGCTTTTTAGAAGGTTGCAGGTATTGCCCTATAGTAACTACATCTACTTTAGCCTCTTTCAAGTCATAGAGCGTTTCTATAACTTCTTCTTCTTCTTCTCCAAGACCCAACATAATACCTGATTTGGTACGGTGAGCTCCATTTTCCTTTAAGTAACGAAGGACTCTAAGGCTACGGTCATATTGAGCTTGAATACGTACCTCACGAGTAAGCCTACGTACTGTTTCCATATTATGAGAAATTACCTCTGGAGCTACCGCAAGAATACGATTAAGATTGCGTTCTACTCCTTGAAAATCAGGAATAAGTGTTTCCAAGGTAGTTTTAGGACTCATTCGCCGAATAGCCTTCACTGTCTCTGCCCAAATAATACTTCCCATATCCTTAAGATCATCCCTATCCACAGAAGTAATCACTGCATGGGAGATATTCATAAGTTTGATAGAACGAGCCACTTTTTCAGGCTCTTCCCAATCAATGGTCTCAGGACGTCCTGTTTTCACCCCACAAAAGCCACAAGAACGCGTACAGATATTTCCTAATATCATAAAAGTAGCCGTTCCATGTCCCCAACATTCTCCCATATTAGGACAACTTCCAGAGGTACAAATAGTATTGAGTTGATACTTGTCCACCAAGCTACGCAATTCAGTATATTTCTTTCCTGTAGGAAGCTTCACCCTAAGCCATTGAGGTTTTGCTTGCTTTTCTGTCTCTACAGGAGCTGTAGTTGTTTCTGTCTCCATTTTATCTCCTTTCAAAATGAGTGCAAAGTTACTAATTTTTTTTGATAAAAATATTGTACCTTTTCGAGAAAATTGATTTTGATTCTCTGTAGAAAATTTAATGCTAAATAATTAAAAATGAAGTATAAAACCCTTTGTATACTCTTACTAATTCCCATGTATATAATGGGACAAACTACCCTTAAAAAACTCCAACAAGCCGATAAAGAATACAAAAATGTTCATTATCAACAGATATTAGAACTCTTCAAAAATGAAAATCTCCAGCAGAATATAGAAACTCTTTATTAGGTAATACAGGCTCAGTGCGCCCTTATTGAAAAGGATTATAATGAGAATATTGTTAAGTTTGACTATAATCGTCTGGTAAATCTTTGTGAGAATATAAACACTTATAAGGCTTATACATTATTACGTCCTTTCCAACTTGAATACTATAAGGTAATAGCTACCCATTATAAGGTAGATAAGCGCAAGGTTACAAAAAGTGAAAGAGAGTAGTTATACAATCAATTAAAAGCATACAAAAATCAATATCACAATAAAAATATTCTCTATGATCAAGCTATAGAGGCAGCACTAAAGAATCTTCATTAGTACTATAGATGATAATTCAAAGCAATAATCACTCCTAAGTGCATTCCTTCGTGAGTATTATTAAAAAGAATTGCTTCCTCTATGGTATGTAGTGTATATCCAAAGGAAGTAGCATAGGTAGGATATTCTTTGAATAATCCCTTCATGTAATCTTTTTGAAGGCATTCCCTTGTATAGGTAAGCAACTCCTTAAGATTATCTATCTCCTGAGTGGTCGGAATATGTCCATCTGGATAAGTACCCTTCCTATAGGTATTAATTAATTCCTCCTTAACTAAGGTAGGTATTCCCGCCATTCTGTAGCATAGAAGTTGCTCGGTAACCACACAATGGCTAATATTCCAAAGAATATTATTATGAAAACCTTCGGGGATAATTGCTAATTGCTCAGCAGTAACCTTTTCTAAATAAACTAAAAGCCTATTACGGATAGCTTTATGCAAATCAAATATAGCATTATCTAACATATTGAATAGTTTAAGTTAATAATTGTATTTTGAAAAAATAAGGGAAGAACAATTTCCTCCAAAACCAAAAGAATTAGAAAGTACATGATTAATATTCTTTTTCTTCAGAACAGTTTGTGGACGTATAATGACCTCCTTCATTGGGGTTCTAAAATTAAGGTTAGGAAAAACAATTCCTTCCCTAATAGCCAAGATACTGAAAATAGCTTCCACTGCTGAAGCTACCGCCAAGGTATGTCCTGTAAAAGGTTTGGTAGAGCTAAAATCAGGCATTTTCTCTTGTGAAAATACACGAATCAATGCCCTACTCTCGGAAAGGTCATTGTTAATAGTTGCTGTACCATGAGCATTCACATAATCAATTTCTCGAGGAGAAAGACCACTAATCTTTAAAGCTTCTTGCATAGCTAAAAAAGCACCTTCTCCCTCCTTAGAGGAAGCTGTTTGATGATAAGCATCATTAGCATTTCCCCAACCAGAAAGTTCTGCTAATATCTCATGTCCCTTATATAGAGCCTCCTTTTCTGACTCTAAAATAAGAAAAGCACCTGCCTCCCCTAAGTTAAGTCCTTTACGATTCTCATCAAAAGGAGTGCAATCTTCATCGGAAAGAATCATAAGAGCATTGAATCCATTAATAGTGAATTTAGAAAGCGCATCTGCTCCTCCTACAGCAACATACTTAGCCCTCCCTGTACGAATAAGATCAGCAGCAGTAATGATAGCATTCGCTGAAGAAGAACAAGCAGTACTGAGGCTTGTAACTAGCCCTTTTATTCCAAAAAAATCTGCTATTTGTCCAGTTATTTCACCTATATTATGAGAGAAAATATATTTGCGAGAGGATACATCGGTAGTATATTGGTAAAAATACTTCTCAGTCATATCCATTCCTCCTACACTGGAAGCCATCACCATAGCTATATTAGAAAAATTATCTTTGGTCATTGGTATGCTTTCTAAAGCTTCTCTCAGGGCTAAAATACCTAAAAGAGAAGTACGTGAAAAATTATTATCTTCAGGCAAATGTAAAGATTCAATAAGGGAAGCATTTGTCTGCTTAATCTCCCCTACCCTAATATGATTTCTGTATATTGTATCTATATTTTCAATAGTAGAAAGCCCCGTATTTCCTTTAAGTAAAGACAAAAGATGCTCTTGTATATTCTTTCCAATACAAGAGCAAATACCCATTCCTGTAATTACAATCCTCTCAGATTTCATCACTTAGTCCTATGCTTTTGAATATAATCCGCCATGGTTTGGATGGAATAAAAAATTTCTCTTCCTTCCTTAGGATCAGCAAGACGAATGCCATAATTTTTGTCTAAAAGCACAATAAGCTCTAAAGCATCAATAGAATCCAATCCTAATCCCTCATCTCCAAACAAAGGAGTATCTGCTTTGATATCTTCTGGAGTAATTTCCTCTAAATTAAGCACTTCTATTATCTTTTCTTTGAGTTCTTTAATAAGTGTATCCATTATTATTTAATTATCTACAATTTTTTTCTGCAAAGATACAATTTTTTTCATAAAGTCAAATAACAAGAGAAAAATCACTGATGCTATTTTTGATTCATGAGAATCTACACTTAATATTAGTGCAGTTAATACTTATTTCTTATCTTTGTCCCCACAATATGACAAGGAATGAAAGTAATAAAATATCCCTTTTGGATACTCTGGAAAAGTTGGTTTTACCTTTTAGCAACTCTCCTTATTTTTTTATGGTTACCCTTATTACTTATTTTTACAGCTAAGCCACGTTGGTATCATCTTTTCTATTGGGTAGCACGTAACTTATGGGCAATCCCCATCCTCTATGGAATGGGTTTTTTCCCAAGAATAAGGAGAGGATATGCCATTTCTAATAACCGTCATAGTTATATGTTAGTTGCCAATCATACTAGTATGATGGATATTATGTTAATGTTCTATTGTAGTAAGAACCCATTTGTATTTGTAGGAAAAAAAGAACTTTCCAAATTACCACTATTTGGCTATTTTTATAAGCGTATAGCCATCATGGTTAACAGAAAAAGCCCACAAAGCAAGAAGGAGGTCTATACTCAAGCCATGCAACGTATTCAAAATGGGCTAAGTATATGTATCTTTCCTGAGGGAGGAGTTCCTGATGATGAGTGCATTATCCTTGACAAATTCAAGGATGGAGCTTTCCGCATTGCTATTGAGTGTCAAATTCCTATAGTACCTATGGTTTTTTATGATGCTAAAAAACGTTTTCCCTTTCACTTTTTTGCAGGAAGTATGGGACGTATGCGAGTAGATATTCTACCTCCGGTTCCCACTGAGGGCAAATCTCTTACAGAAAAAGAGCCTTTGCAAGAGGAAGTGAGAGCACTCATCTTGCAAAGGCTTACAGAAGTATATCCAAAATGACAACCTTCACTGAAACTCTCCTTCTTAGGTAACCTCTTTATCATTTTACTTTACCAATTCAAAATCCAAATAACGCTTGACCAAATCAGTATTCTTTACACGTATCATTACTTCATCACCAAGAGTATAGCGATGCTTGCTTATTTCTCCTATGAGGGCATAGGCTTTTTCATCAAATACATAATAATCATCTTTCATATCACGAGCACGTATCATTCCTTCACATTTGTTTTCAATGATCTCCACATAAATACCAAACTCGGTAACCCCTGAAACTACTCCTAAGAATTCTTGGTTCTTATGTTCTTCCATATATTTAATTTGCATATACTTAATAGAATCTCTTTCTGCTGAAGTAGCTAAGTTCTCCATCTGAGAGGAATGTTTACATTTTTCCTCATACACTACCTCATTAGCTGAGCTTTCTCCATCTAAATATCTTTGTAAAAGACGGTGTACCATCACATCAGGATACCTACGAATAGGAGAAGTAAAATGGGTGTAATCAGCAAATGCTAATCCATAATGCCCTATATTATGGGTAGAATAAGCCGCCTTACTCATACTGCGAATAGCTAAAGTATCCACTAAGTTCTGTTCCTTCTTACCATGCACTTCTTCTAATAAATGATTGATAGAGTGAGCAATACTATCCTTACTCTGCATATTAAGTTTGTATCCAAAGCGAGAAATAATCCCCTGCATTTGTATCAGCTTTTCCTCATCAGGTTCATCATGCACACGGTATACAAATGTTTTCTTAAGTTTAGATGCATATTCTGCTACCTTTCGGTTAGCAAGTAACATGAACTCCTCAATGAGTTTGTTGGCTTCCTTACTCTCTTTGGTGTACACACCAATAGGATTATTATTTTCATCTAATAGGAATTTCACCTCCAACTTATCAAAAGAAATTGCTCCAGATTTCATCCGTTTGTCACGGAAAATTTCTGCTAAATAGTTCAGCGAAAGAATAGCCTCCACTATAGGTTGGATTACTTTGTAACTTCCCTCTGGACGAATAGAAATCTCCTCTGGCATCATAAAATCTGTTAAAACCTCTCTGTAGGGAGTATCAAAAGCCTCAATCACTGCTTGAGCTTCCTCGTATGAAAAACGTGCATCAGAACGAATCACAGTACGTCCCAACCACACATTACGAATCTCAGCCCTTGGGGAGAGTTCAAAGATAGCCGAAAAAGTATATTTTTCCTCCTCAGGGCGCAGGGAACAAGCAAAATTAGAAAGCACCTCAGGAAGCATAGGTACCACTCTATCCACTAAATATACTGAAGTAGCACGCTTATAAGCTTCATCATCCAAAATAGTATTAGGTTGCACATAATAAGAAACATCGGCAATATGTACCCCTACTTCATAATTACCGTTTTCTAACTTCTGGAAAGAAAGGGCATCATCAAAATCCTTAGCATCACGGGGATCAATAGTAAAAGTAAGCACCTCTCGCATATCTCTACGTCGGGTAATCTCATCTTGCTTAATAGTAGTATCCAGCCCTTGTGCATATTTCTCTACTTCCTCAGGAAATTCATAAGGTAGTCCATATTCTGCCAAGATAGCATGCATTTCAGTATTATGCTCACCAGGCTTTCCAAGTATCTTTTCTATCACTCCATAAGGAGAATTAGCACGAGAAGTCCATTGGGTAATACGTACCAATACCTTATCTCCATCTTTAGCACCATTACAATCATTTTTAGAAACAAAAATATCAGTATACATTCTCCGATCAGTAGGTACTACAAAAGCAAAGTTTTTCTGCATTTGTACAATTCCTACAAAAGTAGTACGTTTTCGTTCTATAATCTGAGTAATTTCTCCTTCGAGCTTATCCTTACGGCGAGGAAATACATACACCTCTACTACATCTCCATGAAGAGCCTTATTCAATAAGTTATTAGGAATAAAAACATCTTGTGCTAAATCCTCACAAGTTACATACGCATTACCATTTGATGACATATCCACAATGCCTCGATGATAGTAAGTAGCCTCATTAGCCTTATATTGCCCACGAGTAACCTCATTAATATGAGCTTGTTTGACAAGCTTTGCCAATGACATAATAATATCATTACGCATTTCGGTAGAAGTTGCTTTAAGCTTCTCAGCAATTTGCTTCCACGAGAAACTTTTAGTACTATTTTTTTGAAGGATAGCAAGAATATCTCTACTAAAATCTTTATTTTTTTTCTTTTTTTGTTTAAATTTTCTTCTACTCATAAGGAAAATTTTAAATTATTTTAATTTGGTTTCTTAAGTTTATACTTAGAAAGTGTGCAAAGATACAAAGAAATTGAAAAACTTCTTAGTTCAAAAGTTTTTCCACATAATTTGTATATGAGAAATAAATATATTTTTTTAATTTAAAAATATGATGATAATAATACGGAGTGAATTTAGATAAAAAAATAACAGTATAAATTGCTTTTGTATGGTTTTAGGAGTTTATCATAAGTTATTAACGGGTTTAGTGTATTCTAATTTATTGAAAAATAAAATAAAAAAGGATTATTCACTATTTTGTAAAAGTTGTTCTCATTTTTATTTTTAAATAAAAAACATATAAAGAAACTCACTAAAATCACCTTTTTATAGTTGATAACTTATAAGAAATTAATTTGTTTTTTATCTTCTATATCTTATATATACAAGAAAGAAAAACAAGCAAGTTTTTAATGGTTTTTTATAGTAAAATTATCAACAAAAATGGGATTATGAGTAATGTTTGATAATGAATGTTTTTATAAAGAAATAAACAACCTTGTTTATAATGAAAATTTTGCAAATAAAGAGGCTACTGAAAAAAATCTCAGTAGCCCTTGGTTTGTGAGAATAGTCTAAGTTATTATTGTAATTCTTTAGGTACTTCTAATTCTTTAATGGACTTTACTCTTAGAGCATTTTCTACCAATGCCTTAGTATATTCAGGATAAGGTTTACCGGCAGCAGGAGCACCTGTACCACAATCTCCGTCAGATCCTCCTCCACCATTTATCCAAAGGTAAGCATCAGCATGAGCTCCTGTTGTATTTTTGGTGCTACGGGGACCCAATGCAGCTGCAAAGTTATTACATGAATTGTAAGGAGCTTTTGGGTTGGGATTTTTAGGACGGTTGATACCACTACGACCTGTATCTATTACATAGTGTTTGTTTTTTATTCCTAGTTGTTCCAAGCGAGCTACTAATTTTTCAGCTCCTTCTTGTTCCTCTTTCGTACCTCCTACCCCTGATACATTGAAGGCAAAACCGCGCATATGTTCTACCCCTCCTTCTATGATAGCATTTGCAGCTGCATTAGTAGGAAGTCCTGCACTTCCTGCATGAATATAAGTGGCTACATTTGGATTTTTCTGCTTAAGTGTTAGTCCTACATAATTGAGTAATTCGGCACGTTCTTTTCGCTCATTGGAACCTACTTTCCAATTACAATAGTTAATAGCGTCGGGTTCTACAATTACCACGGCTCTTCGGTTACCTATAATAGTACTTACGTGATTTATCCACTCTTTATAAGAAGCAGCATTAGGATGCCCCCCTTTTGAATAGAAACCACAGTCACGGTGTGGAATTCCATAGATAACTATAATAGGTGTTTTTTGAGTTCTTTCAGCACCTTCTACTAAGTTTCTTAAGTACCTTTCATTTTTTTCTTTAGTAGGGCTGATACCATCATACCAAGCTCCACAAGGGGTACCATATATTTGATAGTAAAGTTTTTTGAGTTTGGGATTCTTTTCATTCTTTACTACAGTAAGTCGAGAGGGTTCTGTATAGAAATCCCAATCATAAGCAACAGGTTTTTGCTTTTGAGGATCTGGTTTTTGAGGATCTGGTTTTTTGGGTTCTGGCTTTTGAGGTTCTGGCTTTTGAAGATTTTCCTCATTATTACTACTACAAGCACCTATCAAAGAAAAGATAAGTACTCCAAATAAGAGATATTTTTTCATAGGTAATTTTACTTTTAATTTTCGCAAAGGTATTAAAAATATTGGATATTCAATGCTTAGAAAGTAGAAATATCAATTTAGCATGCTAATTTTATCATTTCTTCTTTTTAGATTAATATTTTTAAACTAAAATTTAACAAAAAAATAAGTGTTAAAGTTGGTTGACTTTCATAAAAAAGTAGTTACTTTGCCACATAAAATTACTAAATAGTTTACTAATGAAAAAAATAATATTAGGAATTGCTTCTTTACTATTTTTCTTAGGCTGTTCTAAAAAAAGTGATGAAGTAATAACTCCACCGACAGCCACTACTTTAGAAGCATATCTTTTGAAAAATGGATATGATAAAAATAATGATGGTAAAATAGGAAAAGAAGACCAGTTAGAAGGGTTTACCGATTTGAATCTTTCAGGAAAGGGACTTACTGACCTTCAAGGTTTAGAAGTATTTACTCAATTAGAGACACTCAATGCTTCTGGGAATAACCTTACTGAGGTAACTTTAAAAAATAGAAATTTAACCTCTTTTAATTTGAGTAATAATAAGCTTGTTAAGTTGGATATATCCAATCTTCCTCTTATTGGAAGGCTTCCTATGGATGTTTCAGGGAATCCTAACCTTACTTGTGTAAGTGTAGGAGGAAATAAACTTATCATAGAACAAAATATGAAAAAGCATAAAAAAGATGCTCAAACTCAGTTTAAATCAACATGTAATTAATTATGAAAAAGATATTTTTAGTAGTACTTACCTTAATGAGTGTAGTTTCATGTGATAAAACTACTGTAAACAATGTAGTGGATAATCCTGATTATACCAAGCGTAAAAATAATAATAACAATAATAATACAACTCTTTCCTTGAAGGAATACCTTTTACCCTTATATGATGCTAATAGTAATGGTACTTTAGAGCGTTCTGAAATAGCAAGTCTTACTACTCTTGACGCAGCAGGAAAAGGACTTACTTCTTTAGAAGGATTGGAGGATTTAGTGAATCTTAAGCAAGCAAATTTCTCAGGGAATAATATTATGTCTGCAACGGTAAAGAATGTTATGCTTGAAGAGCTTGATTTGAGTAATAACAAATTAATAAGTTTGGATATCTCTCAGGCACCCCGCTTAGTGGATAAGTTAAATGTAAAAGGAAATCAAAATCTTAATTGTGTAAAAATTACACAATTACAACTAACTAAGTTCTCAAGAGCAACTTCCTTGCAAAAGGATAGTCATACAAATCTTTCACCATCTTGTAGTTAAGCTAAAAATTAAAGTTTAGTTAAAAAATATTAGGGTTCGAGAAAAAGTCGTACCTTTGCATCGTTTCATAATATTGGAATTTATTGGTTAAAAAAGGAATTGCCTCGCAAGAGGCAATTTTTTTATATCTATACTTCATTATTTTAGTTTATTAGTCTTTTATACTATAAGTATTTCTATTACTATATATTATGATTTAAAAAATTAGTAATTAATAAGTAAAGGCTAATCATTAATTTTGTATCTTTGCCTTCTAATATTAGGTAAACTATGAGAATACAGTTTTTTTTTCTTTTTAGTAGTTTTCTTTATTCATTAACTACTTTAGGGCAAGCTCAAGACAGTCTTTTACGGATATTACAGAAACAAGTAAGAGAATTAAAGATACAACGTAGTCAGGATTCTTTGAAAGTAAATGTGCTTAGTGAGGAGTTAAAGTCCTTATTACTTTTGGATACGCAGCACGCAGAAACCTCTAAAGATTCTCTTTATAAGAAACAACGTCAAGAAGAAATCAAGCGTATTTATTCTAAGGCTAACGGTGCTCCCATACGCTTGGATAATGACACTCTTTATACAATATATGTAAGTTTGGGATTTTATTCTCCCTTAGAGCGTTCTGAGTATATAGAGAAAAAATTACATAAATTAGTAGAACTCCCCGTATTTAAGCCAGATTCTTTAAAAATAAAACCTCATGATGACTTACTTATGATAACTTATCAAGGGGAATGGATACAAGCCATTAGTGAGGAAGATGCACTATTAGCTCATCTTACTAAGGAGGAATTGGCAAACTCCTTACGCGGGGACATACTTAGAGGAATAGACCAGTATAGAGAAGAGCATAGCATGCAGAAACGTCTCATGCGTATAGGAGAATTAGTCTTGCTTGTGATGGCAATTACTATTCTTTTCTATATACTTAATTTTCTTTTTAGAAAACTTAAGAAATTATTACTTAAGCAATCCGTTTTTAAAACTGGAATAAAAGTAAGGAATTACCAAATACTTAATAAGGAGAAGATTAATTATATTCTTACCAGAATCATATCCTTGATAAAATTAATTATATTCTTTATAGTTATTTTTTCCAGTATTCCTATAGCTTTAAAGCTTTTCCCTTCTACCCAACTGTGGGCAGAGAAGTTATTAAATCTTCTTTTAGAACCCCTTACTGAAATAGGAAATGCTATAGTGAAATACTTACCTAATCTGGTAGTGATAGGAATCATTATTCTGATTGCTCGCATTATCCTCCAGCTAATGCGTTATTTTCTGTATGAAATAGAGCGAGGAGCTCTCAAGATAAAAGGATTTTATAAGGAATGGGCAAAACCTACTTATAATATTGTACGCATATTGTTCTTATGTTTTGTCTTTATAGTAATATTTCCATATTTACCAGGTTCAGGATCTTCTGCTTTTCAGGGAGTTTCTATTTTTTTAGGATTACTCATTTCTTTAGGGTCTTCTTCTACTATTTCCAATGGAATAGCAGGGATATTTATTACTTATATGCGTGCTTTCCGAGAAAATGATTGGATAAAAGTAGGTGATCTTATTGGAATGGTAATTCATAAAGATAGTTTAGTAACTCGTCTTAGGACTATTAATAATGAGGAAGTTACAGTACCTAATTCTACGATACTTACAAGCTCTACTATGAATTTTTCTTCTATAGGGCGTACCAATGGACTGGTAATTACCACTCAAGTAAAAGTTCGTTATGATGCTCGCCTGGAGGAGGTAGATGCGACTCTTATTGCTGCGGCACAGGCTACCAAAGGGATTACAGATAGGATAACTCCTTATATCTATCATATATCCTTGAACGAACTTAATGCTACGTATGAGATTAATGCGCTTACCTTTGAACCACAGAATATGTATGTGATTAAGTCTGACCTTATTAAGAATATTTATAACGCTTTTCGTGAACGAAATATAGAGCTTACTTCTATTGAATTTGTAGAGATATCTGAAAAAACAACTCATAACTAATTAGTAAATAAAGTGTCATTCATACATTCTTATAATTGTGTAACTCCGTTAGGAATTACTGTCCAAGATAGTGTAGAAGCATTATTAGAAGGACGTACAGGGATACAATTTTTTCATCATTTTGGTAGAATTTCGGATATATATTTAGCAAAAGTTTCTACTGAAAAGGTAGAAGAATATTTTCCTTATATAAGTTCTACAGAGAAATGGTCTTGGTTGGAGAAAATGCTCCTTTTAGCTATAGTTCCCATTCTATCTACCATAAGAATTACAGAGAAGACAGCTTTTATTCTCTCCACTACTAAGGGAAACATTTCTCAATTAAATTCTCAAATGGAGAAAGGGAGCTTACCATACCTTACAAAGATAGCAAAAAAGATAGCTTCTTTTATAGGAGTAAAAACAGAACCTATTATAGTGTCCAATGCTTGTGTATCGGGAGTTATGGCACTTTCCTTAGCAGATAGGTTATTAAGAATGGGAATATATGAAAATGCACTTGTGGTAGCAGGAGATGAAATTTCAGAGTTTGTGCTCTCAGGGTTTCAGTCATTTCAAGCCATTAGCTCCAAGCCCTGTTGTCCTTATGATAAGGAACGTGACGGTATCACACTTGGGGAGGCTACTGCGGCAGCATTTCTTACCATTGAAGAACAAGGGAAAAACATTCAGATAATAGGAAGTAGTTCTATTAATGATGCCAATCATATTTCAGGACCTTCACGTACAGGAGAAGGTTTATTCCTAAGTGTACAGAATGCTTTATGTGATGCCTACATAGAGGTATCACAGTTGGACTTGATTAATGCACATGGAACAGGTACATTATATAATGATGAAATGGAAGCCATTGCTTTCTCCCGCTTGGGCTTGCAGGGAGTCCCCTTAAATAGTTATAAGGGGTATTTTGGGCATACCTTAGCCGCTGCAGGTCTGTTGGAAACCATTTTAAGTGTGGAATTAGCCCAACAAGGAACAATGATTAAAAGTGAAGGATTCAATACCTTAGGAGTTTCTTTTCCCTTGAATATCATAAGAAAAACACAAAAGGCTACAGTGAAGTATCTCCTTAAAACAGCTTCAGGATTTGGAGGAAGTAATACTGCTATAATAGTCAAAATAGGAGATTAGTTTCTTAAAAATACATTGTTGAATTACAAAGGCATATTAATTTCTTAAAAAAACTTTCCACTTTAAAAAAAAAATACGAACTTTGCTCTTATTTTAAACATAAACACATGAAGAGAATTCTGCAAGTAAGCCTTCTATTGCTAAGTTTTACAGCAATAACAGTAAGTTGTAAAAAAGAGAAGAAACAAGCCCAACCCCCTGTGGAGGTACCTCCACCTCCCAAACCTACTTATGAATATGGGTTTAACTTGCTGGAATATAATGTAGTGAAAGATACACTTAAAACAGGAGATACCTTTGGAGCTATCCTTAATGATCAGCATATTTCTCCTCAAAAAGTGGCAGAGATAACAGAAAAATCTAAAGAATTACTTCGCCCAAAGGATTTTCGTGCAGGACAGCCATACGCACTCATATTTGATAAAAAGATGCCCGATTCTCTGGCTTATTTTATCTATCAACCAAATCTGTTAAACTTTATAGAGGTGAGATTAAAGGACTCCATCTCAGTGAGGAAAATTGAAAGAAAAGTAACTATTGTAGAACGTGAAGGAGGAGGGTATATTAAGAATAATCTTATTGAAGATGTAATGAAGTCAGGTATGTCCTTTTCGGCAGCTTATAAGCTTTCACAGATATTTGATTATACTATTGACTTTTTTCACCTACAGGAGGATGACAAGTTCAAGATCATTTATGATGAACGTTATGTGGACGATACCATTAATGCTGGACTTGTACGAGTGAAAGCTGCTTTTTTTGAACATAAAGGGAAACCTTTCTATGCTTTTAATTTTGAAACAGATACTGTTAATCACAAATGGGGATATTATGATGAGAATGGAAATATGATGAAGCGTATGTTTCTTAAATCTCCTTTAGACATTTTTCGTATTACTTCTCATTATGGAATGCGTTATCATCCTATCCTACATCGGATGAAGGGACATTTTGGTACAGATTATGCAGCGCCTACAGGAACTCCTATTCGTGCCACTGCCAATGGAACAGTAACTCAGGCAGGGTATAGTTCAGGAAATGGAAATTATGTAAAAATCCGCCATGATAAAACGTATGAGACCCAATACTTACACATGTCCAAGATTATTGCACGAAGGGGACAACATGTATCTCAAGGAGATATTATAGGACTGGTAGGAAGTACAGGGCTTGCTACAGGTCCTCATGTATGCTACCGTTTTTGGAAAAATGGAGTACAGATAGACCCTCTTAAAGAAAGACTTCCTGAAGCCACCCCTATTGACGCTAAGCTTAAGCCCCGTTATCTTAAATTTGTAGAGCCTCTTAAAAAACAATTAGATGCAGTACCCTATACTAATATACAAACTATTGAAATAGAGGATGCTAAGGATGGTGATATAGTGGACTCATTACAAACTAATTAGAATTTTTAACAATGAATATATTAAGATTTATCACTGCAGGTAGTGTAGATGATGGAAAAAGTACCCTTATTGGGCGCTTATTATATGATAGTAAGAGTATTTTAGCAGACCAACTGGAGGCATTGGAACAACAGTCTAAAAATAAAAATGAAGATGGGGTTGATCTTGCTATCTTAACGGATGGCTTGCGCGCTGAGCGAGAACAAGGAATTACCATTGATGTGGCTTATCGTTATTTTGCTACTGCTAAGCGTAAGTTTATTATTGCAGATGCTCCAGGACATGTACAGTATACTCGTAATATGATTACAGGAGCCTCTAATTCAGAGCTTATCATTATCCTTATTGATGCACGTAATGGAGTTACAGAGCAAACACGCAGGCACTCTATTATAGCTTCGTTATTGAATATTCCTCAGGTAGTAGTAGCCGTTAATAAAATGGATTTGGTGAATTATTCTCAGGAGGTATTTGCTAATATCAAAAAAGAATATGAAGCAATTGCTCAACGACTATCACTAAAGAACGTTCATTATTTCCCTATTTCTGCCCTTATGGGAGATAATATTGTGAATACGACAAAGGCAATGCCATGGTACCATGGAACGTCATTATTAAATTTTTTAGAAACTATAGAAATTAATAAAGATAGATACCAACAACCGCGTTTTCAGGTACAATATGTAATTCGCCCTCAAACAGAAGCTTTGCATGATTATCGAGGTTATGCAGGAGAGATAATTTCAGGTACTTACCGAAAAGGAGATATTATTGAAGTACAACCTGAGGGTATCCTCAGTAGGATAAGTAGGATTGAGATGGCAGGAGTAGAAATCCAAGAAGCTGTAGCAGGAGAGGCGGTAGTGTTGCATATTGAAGATGATATTGATATTTCACGGGGAGATTATTTTACAAAAACGGATAGTCAACCACAAATAAGTCAAGATGTAGATGTGGTCGTATGTTGGATGGATAGGCGTGAATTGCGGGAGGGAAACAAATACCTCCTTCAGCAAAGGAGTCGCCTTACAAAGGTAATTATTAAAGAAATAGCCTATAAGATAGATGTAAATACGCTTGAACAAACCCCTCAGGTGGAAAGTGTGAAAATTAATGAAATAGCTAAGATTCACATAAAGGCAGCAACCCCTTTGGTATATGATAATTTCAAAGAGAACCCACCTATGGGGAGTGCTATTTTAATTGATGAAACTAGCAATGCGACTGTAGGGGCTGTAATGATAGAATAAATTTGCTCTTCCTACGCTATTTTAATATAACTTATATGATATAAATATGTTACGATTCAATGCCTTAACTGAATTACAGAAAAAAAAGCCTATTGTTGTGGTTGAAAAAGGTAAGCGTTCGCAGTTGTTTGCCGCCCATGTATTTAATGAAGAGGCTATGCATCAGAGAATGACACTTGAAGTTTTTGAAAGTGTTATGCAAGCAATCCGTAAGGGAACTAAGATAGACCGAAAGATAGCAGACCAAGTAGCTATCGCTATGCGAGATTGGGCTATTGAGAAAGGAGCTACTCATTATACACATTGGTTTCAGCCTCTTACAGGAGGGACTGCAGAGAAGCATGATGCTTTCTTTGAGCCTATTACACGTGATAAGGCAATGGAGCATTTCTCAGGAAATCAGTTGGTGCAGCAGGAATCGGATGCTTCTAGTTTTCCTAATGGAGGAATTCGCAATACTTTTGAGGCACGTGGTTACACCGCTTGGGATCCTTCCTCTCCTCCTTTTGTCTTTGGAACAGTACTTTGTATCCCTACTATTTTTATTGCCTATACAGGAGAGGCATTAGATAACAAAACACCTCTTCTTAAGGCTCTTAGTGTTATAGATAAGGCAGCTACGGAAGTGGTACAGTATTTTGATAAGAATGTAAGTAAGGTAACGACTACTTTAGGTTGTGAACAAGAATATTTTTTGATAGATAAAACCCTTGCCAGCACTCGTCCTGACTTACTTATTACAGGACGAACTCTCTTGGGACATACGGCAGCTAAGGGACAACAGTTGGAAGATCACTATTTAGGAGCTATACCCTCTCGTGTGTTAGCTTATATGCGTGACTTGGAACAAGAATGTCTTCTTCTGGGAATACCTGTAAAAACTCGTCATAATGAAGTAGCTCCTAATCAGTTCGAATTGGCTCCTATTTTTGGAGAAGCAAACCTTGCAGTAGACCAAAATTCACTCCTTATGGAGCTTATGCGAAAGGTAGCAGAGCGCCATGACTTTCTCATTCTTTTTCATGAAAAACCTTTTGCGGGAGTGAATGGCTCTGGAAAGCATAATAATTGGTCTCTGGTGACTAATACAGGGGTGAACTTGCTTTCCCCTGGTAGGACACCCTTGAGAAATCTACAATTTCTTACTTTTTTTCTATGTACAATTAAGGCAGTGTATACTTATGAATCTCTATTAAGAGCGTCCATTGCCTCTGCTACAAATGATTATCGCTTGGGAGCTAATGAGGCACCTCCTGCTATTATGTCAGTATTCATAGGAGAACAGCTAACTAAAGTCCTTCAGGAATTAGAAAAAGCATCCGTGGAGGAAACTACTTCTAAAGAGAAAAATGTATTGAATGTATTGGCAAATATACCAGATCTTCTGATAGATGCTACAGATAGAAACCGTACTTCTCCTTTTGCCTTTACTGGAAACAAATTTGAATTTCGTGCAGTAGGAGCCAAGGCTAATTGTGGTAAACCAATGATGGTACTCAGTACTATAGTTGCTAAGCAATTGATGAACTTCAAAAAAGAAGTGGATATTCTCCTGAAGAAAAATGAAATAAAAAAAGAAGAAGCTATTCTAAAAATATTACGTGAATATGTGAAGGTTTCCAAGCCTATCCTTTTTGAAGGAGATGGGTATAGCAAGGCTTGGGAAAAGGAAGCACAGAAGCGGGGCTTAAGTAATCATAAAACAACTCCTGAGGCTCTCAAAGAAAATATTTCTGAGAAGGCAATAGTCCTTTTTCAGGAAATGGGAGTACTTAGCCGTGTGGAGATAGAGGCTCGTTATGAGATTGCTTTGGAGGAATATGTGAAAACAGTACAGATTGAAGCACGTGTATTAGGAGATATTGCTCGTAATCATGTAGTACCCACAGCAGTACGCTATCAAAATATTCTTATAGAAAATGTACGAGGACTTAAGGAAGTCTTTGCAGAACATTATGAGGAAGTAGCCTTAGAACAAATGGATTTAATACGGCATATTTCAGAACATATTAAGGAAATTCATAGCAAAGTATCCCAAATGGTAGAAGCTCGTAAAAAGGTTAACCTCCTTTCTTCTTTTGAGGAAAAAGCCAGAGGATATTGCTATGAAGTAAAACCTTTTTTTGACCAGATACGCTACCACTGTGATAAGCTTGAACTTATGGTAGATGATGAACTTTGGACACTTACTAAGTACAGGGAACTGCTTTCTGTAAATTAGGAAAGCAAGCAAATATTTTATTTATGAAAGTTCTATGGTTTTTATTTCTTTTTATCCCCTTCAATGTGATTTCACAATCACACTTAAGCACAAAGGAGGAGTTCAAAAATTTCTTATATCGTTTTAAGACGGATAAGGCTTTTCAAAGGAAACATACTTTCGGTAACTTAGAGTTTTTTAATGGCGTTTCCCCTTATGTGATGAGCCAAAAAGAGCGTAAGGTATTCTTAAATTTTGAGAGGGAATTTGCCCCTAATGCTCCATTTATAAGTGAAATAACCGAAGACGAAGAGAATTTCTATTATGAGCGTACAGATACCTTAGAGCGAACCCAGACACTCTATATATTTAAAAAAACGGGAAAAGATTTTTCATTTGGTGCCTATACTCTATCTCGTATCAGAAAAGACTCTTATTAGAATAATTGTAATTTAAGATCAAAATTGACTTACTGAGAGTATGTTTTTTTCTTTAAGGAAAGTCAGTAATAATTTTCCATTTTCAGAGGTGATATCCGCTTGTGAGATAGAAAAAATGGGAAAATAAGGAAGAAGATCTCCTTTGAAATTGAATATATATAGCTTATTATTCTGTGTATCAATAACGGAACAGAGAAACCTGTTTCCTACCCAATGTAGGGTAGGTCGGTCATATTCGGCAAAAGGAAGTTCTATTTTTTTCTTGTTGAGAAGAAGAATATTACCACTAAGAATAACAGGAATATCCTTAAGACAATCAAAGAAATAAGGCATATTTATTCCTAAAGATTCTGAGCGAATTCCTCCATTTCCGTCTATGTAAAATTGTTTATTACTTCGAGTAGTAAAGGTAATAAAATCCTTATATAAAGTAATAGGATTATTAGAAAAATCAAACTTTTGGCTTAAGGGAATGCGAGTCGTTCCATTACGATGGAGGATACTTAAGGTTCCTTCCTTTTCAGGGAAGACAATAAAATCTTTTCCTAAGATTCTTAAATGTTTAGGCGTTTCTCCAAGGCCATTAGGCACATGGGATTTTTCAAATCCTTTTATAGGATTTGCTTTCTTATCTAACAAATGAATTTGATTCTGAGAACAAACGACAAAGCGATAATCTTTCGTTCTTTCATAATCAAATATTTGCAAAGGAAGAAGGGCTTCTTTATAGGAGATAGGAAAAGGGGCTACTTCCCTACCATTTCTATCAATTACCCAAAGAGAATGTTCGGTATTAAATGCCAATTGTAGGAAACCATTTTGAAATAAATCCACTTGAAAAATCTCTCCCACAATGGGGGCATCAAGGCGTCTCTTCCAAAGAATTTTTCCATCATTACCTATCAAATATAGTTGATTATCAATATCCTGTATAACTACTTCACGCTTATTGGTACGATGGTTGGTAACGAATTTGGGTAGGGTGCGGGCTTCTTTGTCCAAGGTAATCTGGAACCTCTCTTCTATACCCTCTTCCTGAGGAATTGCTAACTTTCCTTCACCTTCTCCGGTGGTTGTGGTAAAAGTTAATAAGTAAAATTCATCCTGAGGGCTGATTTGTAGTGATGCATATCCATATTTCTGAGCTAAGGAAGGAAATTTTTCAACGAAAGAGGAATTCTTTTGGAGGTTTTCTATAGCAATGAAGGAAGTTTGACTACTGCTTTTCTGTTGCAGATTTTCAAAAGCTTTTCTCTCAGAGAGGGTTTGTTTCATTTGTATAGCATTGATAAGTCCCTCAAGAGTTTCTTTCTTTTGGGAAAAGATGAGATTTTCCTCATTTTTGTAGATATACTTTGGTTGTAATTCCTTTCCAAATATAGAAAAAAAGGATTGAATATCAGAAAACTCTTCTATATTATAGATAGATTCCCCTTGAAAAGAATCTGTTTTAAGGATGGTAAAGTAGCGTAAGGTCTCTGTAGGGTTTATACTCTGTAGTACAGCTAAGGAATCCCCTTGAAAGGAAAAAAAGGAAACAGAAGAGATATCCTGTTGAAAATCAAAATAAAATTCTGTAGGGATAAGCCCTTCTTCAAAGGAAAAATAGAAGATTTCCTGAAAGGTTTGTGGAATTATCCGGTATATATCAGAAGTTTTTTTCTTATTTTTTACAAGAGGCAATTGTGGGAGACTGTCCGCAGGACGGAGAGAAGATCCGCTCATACGTAAGGTATTTTTCTCCAAGAAGAGATCCCAAGCTGTCCAAGAAGCCAAATTTTTCACCAAATTTTCAGGAAAAATACCCCCTATGAATTCTTTATTTTTCTTTTGAGCAAGAAACAAATTAGCGGGGACTTCTTGACTAATTGTTTTGGCAACTTTATGAAAATCAAGATATTTGCTTTCTATGCTTTTAGGAAAAGAAATATCCTTTAAAGAACTGATTAGTAACTGATTATTTTGAGTTATATAATACCACTTCTTATCTTCAATAGTTAAAGAATCTAATTTTTCAACAGAAATGTTTTTCCAAGGACTTAAGCTATCCTTTTGGATAATGGAGGTACTAAGGTATACCCCATCATGGGTATAAGCTACCCATATATTATTATCCTGGGGAAGAGAATGTAATAAGTTTTGTACATTTTGATTGGGATAATACTTAAAATAATTTTTCCAAAAATCATTATTAATTAATTGGTTGACAAATTGGTCTTTATGATGGATTTGGAATAGAAGAGAAGGTTCCTTGCTCAATAGATAATCCACAGGCTCAGGAGTTTTTTCTTTATGGGAACAACCTAAAAGAAAAAGAATAGATATAAAAGAAAACCCAAGTAAGCGCATGGTTAATAAATGGTTATAGAGTTAATGCCTCTGGTTATAAGAAAAATAGATAATTATACAAAAATAGTATATATTTCCATAGGTTGTTTGTCTTTATAGACAAAAATAAATTCAAATCTATAATTAATTAAAATACAAAGAAGATACTATGCTCATAATAAAGAGTAGGAATAGTTCTTATTTCATTTAATTATATCTATTTCCTCTGTAGCTTCTGGGCACAAAGGTACAATATACAAACAAAAACACCAAAAGAATAAAACAAAACTTTCACTCTCTCCTATGAACTTATCTTAGGATAAGGCATTCTCTTTTCAATATTTAATATTCTTCAAAATAATAGAGTTTTTTACTATTATAATTTATAGCATACGTAATTTTTAAGAATATGTTAAAAATCAATTCTTATATTGTTTAAAAAGATAATAGTTAGGATATTATAGTATTTTACCCACCCTGTAACTTTACAAAAATATTAACGTTTTGGTTCGCAAATGATAGAACTAAATAACTATCTTTGCCCCAGAAAAGTATTTATTTTTATACTAACTAACACTTAACCATGCAGACAGAGAAACTTGCTCTTATAGAGATGATGACAGAACTCTTTAGAAGAATACACCATCTTTCCCCTATGGCAGCTAAGATACTTTCAATACTGGCGATAGAGGGATGTTCTGAGGGGCTTACTTTCGAATCTCTTATAGAAAGGCTCCATGCTAGTAAAAGTAGTCTTTCTACAAATATCAAAACGCTGCTGGATAAGGGGTTGATTCATTATGAGGTAAAGGAAGGCAAACGAAGGAAATATTTCAAATCCTTTCCTTTTGATAAGCGCTTTGGGAAGTTCTTAGAACTGATTCGCTATGAGAAGAATTTTACACTTAAGTTTATAGAATATACACAGAAACAACCCTTACAAGAGGATACATTTACTAAGAAAAAACTTAAGAAAACAGAAATACTTTTGGAATTTCTTACTACTATAGAGGGTATAACAGAAGAATTTTTACAGAAAATACAAGAAGAGAATAAGTGAAAAACTATAATACAGATATCTTTTTTATACTTATTTTGGGATTGCTTTCCATGCTCACTCCATTGGCAATAGATATGTATTTGCCATCATTTGGGAGTATAGCACAGGATTTGCATGTTTCCGAGGAGAGGATACAAACTACATTGGCTCTTTTTACCTTAGGCTTTGCCTTTGGGCAACTTCTTTGGGGTCCCCTTTCTGATAGTTATGGTCGTAAATCAACCATTTTAACAGGAGTACTCATTGCGGCAGTCATTTCTCTTATGCTTACACAAGTAGATGAGATCATACATTTCTATGTTTTACGTCTTTTACAAGGTTTCTTTGGTTCTGCTCCTGCAGTAGTGGTAGGAGCCTTACTTAGGGATATATTCAATAAGGCTGCTTTTTCTAAGATGATGTCCATGGTGATGATCGTAACGATGATAGCTCCCTTACTAGCACCTATATTGGGCGGGTATTTGGCTGATTGGTTCCATTGGCATTCTATCTTCTACCTTTTATCGGGATTAGGATTGTTATGTGCTCTATTGGTATGGCTTCGTATTGCTGAAACACTTCCCAATGAGAGACGTATCTCTTTGGATTTAATAGGGGTATTACGTAATTATCGTTCTGTGGCAACTAACAGAAAGGTGATAGGATATATATTCACGAATGCTTTTTCCTATTCAGGAATGTTTTGTTTCCTTACCTCAGGTTCACTTGTCTATACTGGAGTGTATGGAGTAGCTCCTAAGAATTTTGGGTATTTTTTTATTCTGAATGTGGGTGTGATGATGCTTGCTACTTTTTTAGGTGGACGGTTTGTTACCAAAGTAGGAACAGAACGCATTCTCCGTATAGGGTTGTTTATACAGTTTATGGCAGGAATATGGCTGGCTATCTGTGGTGTCTTTCACTTAGGTCTGTGGGAAGTGGCTATAGGGGTAGCTCTCTATGTAGGAATGGTGTCCATTGTATCAAGTAATGCCAATGCTGCTGTTTTGGAAATATTCCCTCGTACGGCAGGGACTGCCAATTCATTAATAGGAATGTTTCGCTTTGCTATAGGAGCAATCATTGGAGCAATATTAGCTTTATTTTCTGTGAAGACAGAACGTCCTATGTTATTTGCTATTACATTGAATATATTAGTAGCTATTACTTTTTATATGGCTTTTGTATGGAGAGAGCTCCACAAAGAACGTTTTAAAGGGGCTCTTAAAAAGGAAATAGATATTCCTATTATGGGAACACAGCTTAAATAGAAGTAAAAAAAAGAATTTAAAGAATAACATAAAGCCTTATGCTTTTATCTTGTAAAATACCTCAAAGAGGATCCTTGAAGAGAGTTCAGGAATACTTTTCTAAGTTCAAGGAGGTATTAAATGTAGAGAAGGACAGAAAAATAATAATTACATGGTCAGGGACTAATCCCATGAAATAAGAAACTAAAAACGAACTATATTAAATAATAATATTTTTTTATGAATAAATTTTTATTTTTGGCAAGTATTGCTACCCTTATGATAGGGTGTAAAAAAGGAAACCAGCAAGCAGGGGTTCAGATGGGTATGGAAAAGGAGAAAACATTACCTGTGATCACTGTAACAGAACAGAGTACTACCTCCAATCTTTCCTTTCCGGTGAATATAGAAGGGGTAGTTAATAGCCCTGTACAAGCAAAAATCTCTGGTTATATTACAAAGGTATTGGTAGATGAAGGGCAGGCAGTTCGTCAAGGACAACCTATGTTTCAGCTTGAAACACAAACTCTTAACCAATCTGCAGCTTCTGCTAAAGCACAGATAGAAGTAGCCCAAGTAGAGGTGAATAAGCTCATTCCTCTGGTAGAAAAGAATATTGTGAGCAAAGTACAACTTGAAACAGCTCAAGCCAACTTACAACGCGCTAAGGCTGCATATAATGAGATCGCAAGCAATATAGGCTTTGCAGTAGTAAAGGCTCCTGTAAGTGGGGTAGTAGGGGCTATTTCCTATCGTGAAGGAGCTTTGGTAACCGCTAATAATACAGTGCTTACTACTGTTTCCGATGTAAAGGATGTATATGCTTATTTCTCTATGAATGAAAAAGACTATTTAGCTTATTTGGCACAAACCCAAGGGGCTACTGTAAAGGAGAAAATAGCTAACTTTCCAGAAGTGTCTCTGATATTGGCTAACGGACAGACCTATAACCAAAAAGGGAAGATACAAACAGTTACCGGTCAAATAGATCATACCACTGGAGCCATTCAATTTCGTGCGACTTTCCCTAATCCTGATCGCTTGCTCACCAATGGGAATAGTGGAACTATTCTGATTCCGCAAACCTTCGATAAATCCTTAGTGATTCCAGAAGTAGCTACTTTTGAGCAACAAGGAAAAGTATTTGCTTATAAAGTAGAAAACGGGACTATCAAGCAAACTGTGATTACTTTAAGAAGTCGTGCTAATAATTTGGTCGTAGTGAATAGTGGTCTTAAAGCAGGTGATGTAATCATCGTACAAGGGCTTAATGGGGTACGCACTGGCGACAAGGTAACTCCTCAACCCGTTTCTATGGATAGTATTGTCAAAGCTATTCAACCGATATTCTAAAAAATCTGTCTCTCAAGGAACCCTTTTCCAAGAAGAGGGTAGGGGGAAATGATAAAATCAAAGGATTATGGATTCTTACAGAACTATTTTTGAGAACAATCGACAGTGGGTGGAGAAGAAGATTCTTTTACTTTTTACATTGTTTTCTCTGTCTCTCACGGCACAAGTTAAGGAAAACCAAGGCGGAGGTATAAGGGATTTAGGAAAAATTTCTCATAAAGGACAACCCCTTTGTATTGTTGATGGAAAGAAATACACCAAGCTCAGAGATAAGTTCAAGAAGCTCCAACCAGAAGATATAGCTCACATAATGGTATTTTATCCAGAAAGGGCAAAAGGTCTTTTTGGGAGTAGAGCAAAAAATGGGGTGCTATATATCATCACTAAGGAAACTTTTCAGAAAGCAGAAGCACTTGCCAATAATCCACCCAATAGACAATTCAACCGAAAGGAGCGGCATTATGCAGAGATTTGGGAAATCTATCAAATGCAACAGCCTATAGTGGTTTCAGGGAAAGTTACTGATAAAGAGGGAAATCCTCTTGCTAATATTAGGGTATATAACAAAGATAGGAATACCGAGAGTTATACAGACAGTTTAGGGAATTACACGATCAAAGCTGAACGCTGGGATATGCTGATGGTTCATTGTTGTACTTCTTGCAAACTGATTACTGATGAAGAGAAAACTCAAGAAATTAATTTTGTGGGATCATTTGAAGGTACTTATAAAGAAGCAGAGAAAGCGTATATAGAAGAGATGATAAAGCGGATTCCTCCGAGTGCAATAGTGCAAATTTCAGAGGATCATTGTGCCACACCTCTCTTTGTGTTGGATGGTATGGTTATGGACAAGAAGGAGTTCCGAGAGAAAACAAGTAGGTTAAAGATTTCAAAAGAGATTCATTACCTTACTCCAGCAGCAGCTACAGCTATTTGTGGTTCTGGAGCTATAGATGGGGTATTGGTAGTGGTGACTGAAAAAGCTAAGAGGAAATACGAAAAAAGACAAGCCCGTAAAGCTCAAAAAAACAATAAGCTATGAACAGACTTACTATATTTCTATTCTTTTTTACGCTTTCCACTATGGCGCAACAAGTACAAGATACACTGGGAAAGGTAAAAACATCTGAAGAGGTGGCTAATACAAAGATTATTATTGGGCGCCCGAAAAATGCTCTAAAACATTATCCATTGTTTATTGTTGATGGAAAAAAATATAAAACAAAAAAACCTGAAGAAGATATAAAGATAGCTAATGAGGATATAGAAAATGTGGTTGTTTTCCTTCCTCCAGAGGCTAAAAAACGCTTTGATAGGCGTGCCAAATATGGAGTGGTCTATATGATTTCTAAGGAAGGATTCCAAAAAGCGAAGGAGATTGCCAGTGAGATAGGCAAACGAAGATTGAACAAGAAAGAGCGCCAATATAGAGAAATCTGGGAAGTGTACCAATTTAACTTAGCTGAACTATCTAAATTGTCTGACCCTTCCAATCAGTTTGACCCAACCGAAGAACGTAACTCGTCAGAGAAGACTAAAAACTAACAACTATGCCCCGACTTGCTATATTTTTATTCTTTTTTACGCTTTCCACTATGGCACAACAGGTGCAAGATACGCTGGGGAAGGTGAAAACACCTCAAGAGGATTCTAATATAAATCCTACTATAAGGTGTGTGATGGGTTTAAGCCCGCAGCCGGTGTTCTTTTTGGATGGAAAAATAGTTGGTAATACAGGAAATATAGATACAATAAAATCATTTGACCCAGAAGATGTGGCTGCTTTGATAGTTTTTAGACCGAAAAATGCAGTAGATTTTTTTGGAAAACAAGCAGAAGGAGGGGCTATATATATAGTAACAGAACAGGCATATAAGAAAGTGCAGGAAGTACAGCATAAGAAATTAAGGGAATTGACCCGAGAAGAATACAAATACTACCAAATAGCACAAATATTGGAAAAATTCAAATTTCCTATAATGGTAACAGGTAGGGTTACTGATGATGAAGGTAATCCTATCGCTGGCTGTAAAATAGAAAACAGAGAAAGAGACGCTGAGGTATATACTGATAGCTTGGGAAGATATGAGATAAAAACTCGCCGTTGGGATGCTATATTAAGTGAATGTGTAGGGCAGTGCCGTGTTGTTGTATCCGATAACGTAGAACAAACGATGGATTTTGTACGTCCTTCTCTTAAAAAACCTTCTATCAACTATACAACTGTGGGTCTGGTGACGGTAGGAGGTTCGCCTTGTGATAAGCTTTTTGCCCTTAATGGTAAGCCGATGAAGGATAAAAAGCAATTTCTCAGAAGGATAAAAAACAGTAAGGAGATAGAAGCCCGTGAGATAGAACAGCAAGAGGCTATAGCGCTTTATGGAACTCAAGGTCGTTTTGGTATTGTAACGGTCAGAGATGAAAAAGGGCGAAAACAAGATAAAATTTATACAAGAAAATTCAAAAGAAAAATGCGAAAAACACAACAATTATGACCCGATTTACTATATTTCTATTCTTTTTTACGCTTTCCACTATGGCGCAACAAGTACAAGATACACTGGGAAAGGTAAAAACATCTGAAGAGGTGGCTAATACAAAGATTATTATTGGGCGCCCGAAAAATGCTCTAAAACATTATCCTTTGTTTATTGTTGATGGAAAAAGATATAAAAATAGATACTGAGGATATAGAACGTATGGTTGTTTCTTTTTTCGAATTAGCATAAACTTATAACCTTATAAACCCAAAGTAACATGTTAGATTTTTCATTTTTCACAACCTTTCAATTCGGCTGGCTTAACGCTTGGATACCCGCGTTTGGTATAGTGCTGATACAGTTTGTTTATATGGTCTTATTCCGCGAAGTGGGCAGGCGTGCGGTAGACACATCGTGGTATACGTCCAAAGACAGGTTTTGGTCCAGGGTAAGTATGTTTCTTCAAATTGTGTTGCTTGTGCTTTCGGTCTTTGTCCCGTTTAAGTTGGGCACGCTATGGTTTGTTGTCGGTGCCACGATATTCGCCCTGTCATTAGCCGCCTTTATCTGGGCATTTCACAGCTATGGCATTGACCCAGCCGGAAAAACCATTAAGAGCGGCATCTATTGTTGGTCACGCAACCCCATGTACCTATTCTTTTTTACGGCAATGCTTGGAACATGCATTGCCTGCGCCTCGCTTTGGCTGCTCATCGTTACTGTTCCCTTCGGGATTGCGATGCACTTCACCATATTGGGCGAAGAGCGTTATTGCGAACAAACATACGGGAAAGAATATCTAGAATATAAAGCCAAAACGCCCCGATATCTGCTTTGGGAATGAGAAAGATTAACCAAAACTCATAAGTCATTAAGGATTGACAACAAATCTGTTACATTATAGATGCACTACCACTTATTGGTAGGCATACTAAATATGGAGCCGTCTATATTATCTCTGAGGAAGAGTCCTAAAAAACAGCAGAAATGGCTAATGAAAAAGGCAAACGAAGATTGAACAAGAAAGAACGACGATATAGAGAAATCTGGGAAGTGTACCAATTTTACTTAGCTGAACTATCTAAATTGTCTGACCCTTCCAATCAGTTTGATCCAACTGAAGAACACAACTCGTCAGAGAGGACTAAAAACTAACAACTATGACCCGAATTACTATATTTCTATTTTTTTTTACGCTTTCCACTATGGCGCAAATCATCGTATCAGGAAGGGTTTTTGATGAGAAAAAGAAACCTTTCCCTACGGCAATAGTATCCAATGGTAGAGAAAAGGTATATACCGATGCCCAAGGAAACTATACTATACAAGCAAAACTATTTGATATTCTCTATTTTGACGGAGAAACAAAGTTGAAAGGGCGTAAGATAAAGTATGAAGAATACTGTGTGGTAGAGAATACACCTCATCAAGAGTTTAATACAACACTCTATTCGATTCTCTGGCATAAGTGCGAAAGGGAAACAATTTGTACGTATGGGATTTCCTTTTATCTCAATGATAAAAAAATCACAACAGACAAAGAAGCATTCAAGGAGCATGTGCGCAACGGAGAGTTTTATACCTATGAGATACGCACTTGCAATGAACTTCCCGAAACTATAGAAAAGCTCTCTCGGTATACTGTCCTTGTCTATACTGAAGATTACTATAACCAACATATCAAAGATAAACAAAAATAATTAATATTATAAAACCTTATCGCTTATTATCTATTACTTATTACCTAAATTAAGATTATGAACAGAATCATTTATAAAGGTTTCGCAGCGGCTTTTGTAGCCCTTACCCTTACCGCTTGTGCAGGTCGCAAAACTTACGAGCGTCCCAATGTCGTAAATGAAAAACTTTTCCGTACGGATAATATCTCTACGGATAGTCTTAGTAGTGCCAATGTCTCTTGGCGCAATATCTTCACCGACCCGCTCTTGCAACAACACATCAGCAAGGCACTTTCCAATAACCTCGATGTGCGTGTAGCGATGCAAAGTGTGATTTCAGCACAAGCCTACCTCAAACAAAGTAAGGCATCTTTTATTCCTACCCTCTCGGTGGGAGCTAACTATACTCGTAGCACCTCATCATTAAATGCTGGAGGTGGTGCTCCCGACCGTACTTACAACAATCTATTCGATATCACAGGTAGTGCTTCGTGGGAAGCCGACATATGGGGCAAGCTATCCGCTCAAAAACGTGCTTCTTATGCCTCTTATTTAGCAACTTTGGAAGCCCAAAAAGCAGTACAATCCGAAGTGGTAGCTACCTTGGCAACGGCTTATTACCAACTACTGATGCTCGACGAACAGAAAAAGGTATTGGAACAAACTATTGAGTTTCGCACCAAAAGTTTAGAAACTACCAAACAACTCAAAAAAGCAGGTTCTACTACCGAAGTAGCGACCAAACAAATCGAAGCACTTGTATACAACGCACAGGCGCAACTCATTGCTATCAACAATAGCGTTTGGGCATTGGAGAACACCATCTGTGTACTCTTGGGTGAAGAGCCTCATAACATAGAACGAAGCACGCTTGCTGAGCAACAATTCCCCACACAGTTTCATCAAGGATATGCGCTAAGTCTGCTCGAAAATCGTCCTGATGTGGCACGTGCCGAACTGAACTTACGCAACGCCTTTGAACTTACGAATGTAGCGCATTCCAATTTCTATCCTACGCTTACTCTTTCCGCTCGTGGAGGTATCAGTAGTACCGAACTCGATACTTGGTTTTCTGCCAAATCAATGTTTGCTAATTTTATAGCAGGATTGGCACAACCTATTCTCAATCGCCGACAAATACGCACCCAATACGAAGTGCAGAAAGCTGCTCAAGAAACCGCTTTGCTGAATTTCAAAAAAGCAATTCTTTCAGCGGGCAAAGAAGTATCCGATGCAATGCGTCAATTCAGTTCGCAAGACGAGTTCATTCAGCTTAAAACCCAAGAAATGAAAGCCTATCAAGATGCCACCGACTATTCCAAACAATTGTTCGATAGCGGTATGGTGAATTATTTAGAGGTCATTACAGCCGAAGTAAACCGCCTCAACGCCGAGCTTAGTGTAGCCAACGCACAGTTTACCCGTATGCAGTATGGCATTACTTTGTATAAAGCATTAGGAGGAGGCTGGAGGTAGGGGCGAATGGCTGTTCGCCCAACACTTTAGCAAAGTTTTAAACTTTGTCAAAGTCGCTATTTGACTCGTCTGACTAGTCTGATTCATCCGACAAGCCCTATAAATAACAAAACACTATGACAACAAGAGAAAACATTCAAGAATTAAACGACCATTTACAGGCGTTCCCAAAGGCAGAAGACATCTTTACGAAAGACCAACAATGGCTCAGAAAGCATTTTTTGCCCCTGATGAGTATCGATTTGGCAGAAATCAACCCCGAATGGGCGGGACAAAAGGTGTATATGTTATGCCCTTTTGAGGCGAATATAGGATATATGGGGGGAAACACTACCGAATATCACAATGAATACACTGCCCCTAACTGGGTAACGTTCAAACTTACCGATGATAACAAGTTTGAGTTCTTAGGAAACGAAGGATTTTTTGAAAGAACTAAATATCATAACTGGGATTTCGATTCTAAAGAAGAGAAAGAACTTCAAGAAATGGTGGAGTCCTATGAGCAAAGCAAGAAAAACATAATAAAATACGGTACCTTAGTAGATACTAATTATCCCGAATATCAAGGCAAACCCAATAGAGTAAATTATTTGAACAATTTGGGTGGAGATATATGGAGTGGAAATTGGCAAGGCTCTATTGATGATGGTGAGTATCCAAAGGCTTTCGATATGCAATTGGAGTATGAAAGACAACCCTCACCTGACTGGATTAAGATTTCATACCAAGGAAATCCATTTTACTTTATTGCAGATACAGCAAGTTATGATTGGTGTAAAGGGCATATAGATGGTATCATTATGCTTTACGAGCCCGTAAGCCGTATCGTGCTATTCACTTTTGATTATTCATAACATCGTTTTTGTAGTATGCGTAGCGGCGAATGGCAATTCGTCCTAAATTCAGAAACCTTAAATAATTATCATTATGCTCTCAAGAGAAAACATTCAAGAATTGAACGACCATTTACAGGCGTTCCCTAAGGCAGAAGACATCTTTACGAAAGACCAACAGTGGCTCAAAAAGCATTTTCTGCCCCTGATGAGTATCGATTTGGTAGAACTCAACCCCGAATGGGCAGGGCAAAAGGTATATATGCTCAGTCCGTTTGAGCCTTACGAGGTTTATATAGGCTATAATACTACCGAATATCATAATGAATATACTGCTACGAATTGGTTAGCCTTTAAATTGACTGATGATAATAAGTTTGAGTTTCTGGGAAAAGAAGGATTTTTTGAAAGAACAGCCATTCACGACTGGGATTTCAATTCCGAAGAAGAAAAGGAATTTCAAGAAATGCAGAAAGGCTACGAGAAAAGTAAAGCAAATTTCGAGAAATACGGCTCATTAATTAATTTATATTCTCCTGAATACGACGGAAAACTGAATAAAGTGAACTACTTAAACAGATTGGGGGGAGATATATGGGACGGAAATTGGACTACAACTATTGAAAGTGATGAGTTTCCGAAAGCATTTGATATGAAAATAGAAATAGGTAATGACCTCCCTAACGATGGGATTAGTATAACCTATCAAGGAAACCCTTTCTATTTTATTGCAGAAACGGCAAGTTACGATTGGTATGGTGGCGGTATCGATGCTATCATTATGCTTTACGAGCCCGTAAGCCGTATCGTACTATTCACTTTTGATTATTCGTAAATTGATTAAGCAATTTAAATATATTAACAATTTAATTAAATCATTAATTGCCCGTGCGGCTCGTATCGAATGAAAACACTCATTATAGTAACACACCCTCATATAGAGGATTCTCTCATCAACAAACGTTGGATTGAGGAGCTCGAGAAATACCCAGAGCAATATACCATACATCAGTTGTACAAAGTATATCCCGACGAACATATCGACGTCAGGAAGGAACAACAACTGATAGAGCAGTACGACCACATTGTATTTCAGCTTCCGCTCTATTGGTTTAGTATGCCACCGTTGTTAAAGAAATGGCAAGACGAAGTTCTTACCTACGGTTGGGCTTACGGAAGCAAAAGCGGTTATAAAGTAGGTGGCAAAAAGGTAACGCTTGCCATTTCGGCAGGTATTGATGAGCGTGAATATGCGCATAACGAAAAATACAAGTACACCCTTAAGGAATTGTTGCGTCCTTTTGAACTCACGTTCGAATACATTCACGTCGATTATCGTCCGTTTTTTGCCTATTACGGCATCGAGCTGAACAGTACAACCGAATGGATTGAGAGAAGTGTACCATTATATAGGCAGTTTTTAGAAGAATTTGCCAAACAATAATTAGTTTATATATCTTTTCACAATTTTAAATCTTAAAGTTTAACACTTCTGACGGCTAATTTAGACAGAAAATCAAGGCTTTTGGTACGTTTGTTGTGGCATTATTTCTTAACAAATCATAACCGAGATTCATTATGAATAAAAGAATTAAAGGACTTGCTATTGCAAGTTTACAGAACCACGAACATTACGGGTTCGTAACCGAAGTAAAATTGGCATTAGAACAAGCCAATATTGAATCGCTCGCTACCCTTTTGGGTAAGTTTACGCCTTTGGTGGAGGAGGAAAACAAATCGCTTGAGGTGGTTGCCAAGAGTGAGCACACGCATCGCTTGAAGGAATTAGACCGCAATCGCGACAATATGTTTCGCGGACTTTCGGCTTGCGTAAACGAAGCCTATTACAGTCCTACGAAAGAGGAACGCGAGGCGGCAGTGCTTATTAAGATATTGCTCAAAACCTATGGCAATATCATTTCCGAGAGTTTCGAGTCGCAACACAGCAAGACACAAAACCTCATTCAAGACCTTCGCGCCGATAAGTATGCGGCAGCGGTTAAGAAGATTTCGTTAGCGCGATGGGTGAATTGGCTTGAAGAAGCCGAGAACACCTTTATGGAGCTCTACCGAACACGCCGCGATGAGCGGGCTTCCACTATCGCAGGGACTCGCGCACTCAGGCTCATTCGCAAAGACATCGATGTGGTATATCGCGAAATCATTATGCATCTCAATGCTCTTGCTGTGATACAACCCACTGAAACCCTCAATCAGCTTATTGCACGTATCAATATTCATATTGATAAGCTCGTAGCGCTGAAAGCAAGTAGGTCTACACGTGCCAAAAAGAATCCCAAAACGGCAAGCAATGGCACCAAAGAGAGTTAAAAACAACTCATTTACACGTATCAACGGTACGTAAATTATTCAACAAGGAGTAATTTACGTATCGTTACGATACGTTGAAGTTATAAATAAGATGATAAAATTAATAACAACGATAGTTCTGTGTAGTATTTTTTCTTTTTCAAGAGGTCAAAACACACTATCGAATAACGAAAATACAAATATGAAAAGATTATTTTTAACCTCATCGTTCAGTTCAGTAGCAAAATTGTTTGAAGATTTTGCAGGTGAACCCGTAAATGGGAAAAAACTTGCTTTTATCCCAACAGCAAGTTTGGTAGAAAAAGTGCGTTTTTATGTAGATGATGATAGAAAAGCCTTTGAAAAATTAGGTTTTATCATAGAAGAATTAGAAGTTTCTACCGCTACTACCGAAGAAATAGCCCAAGCATTAGAGCAAAATGATTATATTTTTATCTCTGGAGGGAATACATTCTACCTAATGCAGGAACTAAAAAAGAAAGGAGCAGACAAGCTACTTATAGAACAAATTAATAACGGAAAGTTGTACATAGGTACTTCGGCAGGTTCTATCATTGCTTCTCCTAATATTGAGTTCGTTAGTGATATGGATGAAACTAAAAAAGCTCCAGAATTAACTGATTATTCAGGATTACATTTGGTAGATTTTTACTTTTTGCCTCATTATTTGAACTTTCCATATAAGGAAGTTACTCAAAAAATAGTAAACGAATATTCACAGAAAATAGATTTGCGACCTATTTCTAACAATCAAGTAATTACGGTTTTAGGTAATGAAATAAAAACGCTTGAAAAACCTAAACGAGCAACTAAGAAATAGAAAGTTTTGTTGTGTTAGTTTCTCAATATCCCCCTTTGGAGTTTATTAGAGGAAGGTTTTTTAATATATTGCTTTACACTTTACTAAAATGAAAGCGTAGAAAAAAGTCAAAAATTGCTATTAAATAAATAATTTATATGAAAAATATATTATTAATATTAGTTTTAAGTGTCTTTTCTCTAAGTTATGCACAGAATAAAAATACTAAAAAAATGGAAAAACAAGTGTATATAGTACACGGATATGGCGCCACACCCGATAATCATTGGTTTAAGTGGTTAGAAGAAGAATTAAAAAAGCATAAAATTAAAGCCTATCGTGTTGCAATGCCTTCTCCTGATAATCCAAACGTTGATGATTGGATAGCAACACTTAAAAAACAGGTGAATGTAACACCTCAAACAGTAATAGTAGCGCATAGCTTGGGTACGATTACTACTCTAGATTTCCTATTGGAGAGCAAAAAAGAACCTAAAGGTATCGTGCTCGTATCGGGATTTTATGAACCAGTGCCCAATTTCGAGAGCTTAAACCCATTTGCAGAGAAGTTTTCAAGTTCCAAACATTTGCCAATGGTAGGTAAAGCAGTGGTTATTTCGGCTATAGATGATGATATAGTACCCACTCAGCTAAGTGATAATCTCTCTCGCTTGCTCAATTGTGAGTTTATTCGTCTTCCACAAGGGAAACACTTCCTCGACCGAGGAGGATATACTGAATTTCCATTAGTGAGAGATAAAGTATTAGATATCTTTAAGGAGAAATAACAACAAATTATGCCCAACATCTTATTGCAACAATTAGAAAACGCACTTCCCACAGGAATGCAAATCCCCGAAGAACTCCGCCAACTCTATCAGTGGATAGAAGATAATGGCTATTATGAGGACAGAGACGATGGTGTACGTTACGGATATCTATATCCTAAAAATCCTTTTAGGAATACATACTTAGATGACGTAAACGTAGATATCGATATTGCCTTTTATATGGAAGAAGAAAACTTTCGTAAAGAACTCTTAACCATTTCTTTTGGTAAGAATGCCGACGATGCCGCTCAGCGTTTTTTGCAAATAGCCGAAAATATATATAATGGTTCTATGGTAGCTTTGTGGTTGGACTACAGAGGAACAACCCAAATAGTCCGTTGTGTGAATACGGTTGAAGAGGCAGGCAACTGGGAAGTGGTAAAAAAGCAATTGAATTTCAATAAAGTATCTATTCGCGCAAAAGGAATAGATATTTTTGTACCAATGAGCTCAGAGGATAATGGCTTAAATGATGATTTTGAAGGTTGGTATGATGCGATGATGTATGAATCGTAAAGAAAAATGAAAAATATTTTATTACAACAATTAGAAAATGCCCTCCCTGAGGGAATGCAAATCCCTGAAGAACTCCGCCAACTCTATCAGTGGATAGAGGACAATGGTTATTATGAGGACAGAGATGGCGTGCGTTATGGCTATCTATATCCGTGGGATAAATTAGAAGAAAGCTGGACAGATGATGAGCGAGAAGGAGGTACCATTATTACTTTCAATGTAGATGAAGAATCCTATCGTAATGAGCTATTAGAAATACAATACAAACAGCACGCCGAGAAGATAAAGCGCCGTTTGCTCGTCTTTGCACGTAGTGGTGCCGATGGTTCGGAATGTGCCTTGTGGCTCGACGATGAAGGGCGTACCCAAATCGTGCATATCGGGTCGGGTTCAGGCTCTATGATGACCTGTATATTGGTGAAAAACGCTTTGGATTTCTTGCGCCTTTTAGCCATTGGTTATGATGAAATTTGTTGGGACGAGTATTATCCACTCCCTCCTAACAGTGATAAGAACGAAATGTTCGTCCACCCCAATACACAATACCAAGAGTGGGTGCAAAATACGTTTCATACCACTATCCCCGCAATAGGATTAGAAGTGGTAACCCCTCATAGTATGGACGACGAAGCAACCGATGACCCTTTTTTAAATTGGTTTTATGAGATGACAGAATAATCATAAAAAGAAAATGAACATCTATTTATCAGAAATAGCTCCTTTTTGCACCACCGATGCAGAAAAAAGATTGTGGCAACGGCTTAAAAAGATACAAAAATTCCGTATCAAGCGCCATAGTGATAGTTTTCTGTTGGAATCGTTGTTGGATAGCTTCCATATAGAAGAGAAATATGAACCCATAATGTATTATTATGAGGAAATCATCAAGTTACCATTAGACGAAGAGTTTCCTCTATGGGATACTTTTTGGGATATTTTATCCGTTTTCTATAACAATCCGCTGTGTACAGAGGCGCAAAAACAGGCTATTTTTGCACGTTATAAAGAGGTTACCCAATATACTTCTTCTTTTAAGGAGGCGCAAGATCTTTTTACTAACTTTTTTGCTAATATTCTTTCGTTGGAAGCGATAAAAGAACGCGAACAAGTACTAAAAAAAGCCGTAAAAGAGAATGATTTACTGCTTGAGTTTTCAATGCGTAATAGCTTGATACTCCGCGCTACAAGGGTAATTATTGTCAACAATGGTAAAGACGTAGCTCTACAAGAACAGATGCAAAACCTTATACAAGAGCAAACGGTAGCTTTGCGCTCAGGAAAATTTGAAGAATATATATAGCCAATATATAAACACAACAGAATGAGCAAAAAACTCTATATCATAGCAGGTTGTAATGGCGCGGGAAAAACCACCGCTTCCTTTACCATTTTGCCCGAAGTACTCGACTGTAAAGAGTTTATCAATGCCGACGAGATAGCCAAGGGGCTATCGCCTTTCCAGCCCGAAAACGTAGCTATGCAAGCCGGTAGAATAATGCTCGCTCGTATGGACGAACTATTGCAAAAAGGAGAAACTTTTGCCTTTGAAACTACTTTGGCTACTAAAAGCTATAAGCAAAAAATAGAATGGGCGCAAGCCAATGGCTATGAGGTTACCCTGTTGTTCTTTTGGTTAGACTCGCCCAATATGGCTAAAAAGCGGGTCGCTCAGCGCGTTGCTGAAGGAGGGCATAGCATTCCCTCTCAAACCATTGAAAGAAGGTATCATAACGGGATTGCCAATCTCTTTGCTATCTATATCGATATGGTAGATATTTGTTATATATTTGATAATTCAGAGGGAGAACGTACTCCTATTGCAAAGAAATACAAAGGAGAGAAAGAAATAATTTATAATACAGACCTCTATAATCAAATGAAAAACAGCTATGAAAAAGAAAGAAGTTAAAAAAGATATATTAGAAGAAAAACTTTTAAAAGGTTTATCTCTTGCTTATGAGCGAATGATTGCCCAAAAACGCAAGAATAATCAAAAGATTGTAGTGCGCCGTGAGGGTAAAATCGTTACTATTAATCCGTAGAGAATGAAAGAGGAAATGTATTAGAATTTTAAATATATAATAATGGAAGAAAATATTAAAAATAAAGTAGTGATTATCACCGGTGCCAGCAGTGGACTTGGTCTGGCAACAGCTTTACTCTTAGCAAAGTACGGAGCAAAGGTAGCCTTGGCAGCTCGTCGAAGGGAACGTCTGGAAAAATTGGCTCAAACCATTAAAAGTCAAGGTGGAGAAGCCCTCATAATGGTTGCTGATGTAGCCGTACGCTCCGATGTGGAACATATTGTACGGGAAACGCTTAATGCTTATTCCCGTATAGATGTGCTTATCAATAATGCAGGCATTATGCCTCAAGCACCATTGGAAAAACTTAAAGTAGAGGAATGGGACAGAATGATTGATACTAACATTAAAGGAGTACTTTACGGCATTGCAGCAGTACTCCCTACGATGCAACAACAACACAGTGGACACATCATCAACCTATCATCAGTGGCAGGCTTGCGTGTGGCAGCAGGGCGTGGTACGGTGTATAGTGGCACTAAGTTCGCTGTTAAAGCGATTAGTGAAGGTTTACGTATGGAGGTAGCTAAGGACAATATCCGTGTAACTACCCTCTACCCTGGTGCGGTGGAGAGCGAACTCAAGTATGGTAGCTCCGACCCTGAAGCCAGTGCTAATATTCAGGCTTTCTATAAGGAATACGAGATCCCTGCCGATTCAGTTGCTCGTGCGATTGCTTATGCTATTGGCGAGCCTGAAGAGGTAGCCATCAATGAAATCACTTTACGCCCTACCAAACAAGAATTTTAAATATCTATTTCTTTCTATAATCATCCTTTTGCTGGAGGAGAGTTTATACAAATAACGACTTTTTTAATAATGAATAATTAATTTTATATGATAAAGAATTTTATTAACAGACCGGTATTATCAACGGTAATTTCTATCTTGATAGTCATCTTAGGGATCTTAGGAATTATTTCTTTGCCTATTTCCCAATACCCTGAAATTGCGCCACCTACAGTACAAGTAAGTGCCAGCTACGGAGGTGCCAATGCTGAAACGGTACTTAAGGCGGTGGTGATTCCTTTGGAAGAACAGATCAACGGGGTGGAAAATATGGACTATATTACTTCTTCCGCTTCCAATAGTGGTAGGGCAAGTATCACCGTATATTTTAAACATGGTACCAATGCCGATAATGCAGCGGTAATGGTGCAGAACCGAGTATCCTATGCTAATGCAATTCTTCCTGCTGAGGTAAAACAAGCAGGGGTAACCGTGGAGAAACGCACATCTGGAAATCTTATGTTCCTTTCCTTCTTCTCCGAAAATCCAGAGTTGGATGATGTATTTTTGCAAAACTATTTGAGTATTAACGTAATCCCTGCTCTTAAGCGTATCAATGGAGTAGGAGATGCCGATGTGTTTGGTGCCAAAACTTATTCCATGCGCGTATGGTTGGATCCTCAAAAACTCCAAGCCTATAAGCTGAACCCTACGGAAGTTACTGCAGCGATCTCTGCTCAAAGTTTGGAAGCTGCTGCGGGTACTTTGGGGCAAAATAGTGGGGGATCCTATGAATATGTGATCAAGTATAAAGGGAAATATAACCAAGTCTCTGAGTATGAGAATGTAGTTATTAAGGCTTTGGATGGCGGACGGGTACTTCGGTTAAAGGATGTTGCCAAGGTAGAGCTTGATG
Source organism: Capnocytophaga sp. G2 (assembly GCF_035282625.1). Lineage (NCBI taxonomy): Bacteria > Pseudomonadati > Bacteroidota > Flavobacteriia > Flavobacteriales > Flavobacteriaceae > Capnocytophaga > Capnocytophaga sp. G2. The sequence continues at coordinate 154,130 of NZ_JAYKBU010000001.1, forward strand.
CTCTTACTTTCTCCAGCTTTGCTGAGAGTAAAGGGCGCCCTGCCGTTTCTATGGGGATTTCCCAGACTCCTGGCGCCAATGCTCATGAGGTGGTACAGAATATTGACAAATACCTTAAATCTATTGAGAAAACCCTCCCTGAAGGAATTACTTATTCTATCAACTTTAATGTAAATACTTTCTTGGATGCTGCGATTTCTAAAGTGGTTTCTACTCTTTTGGAAGCCTTCCTTTTGGTGTTCCTTGTGGTGTATGTTTTCTTACAGGATTTTCGTTCCACACTGATTCCTGCCATAGCCGTACCAGTCTCTATTGTGGGTACCTTCTTCTTCTTGAATCTCTTTGGTTATTCTATCAATATGCTTACTTTGTTTGCTTTGGTATTGGCTATTGGTATTGTGGTAGATGATGCCATTGTGGTGGTCGAGGCTGTCCATGCCAAGATGGAACAGACTCATGAGAAGGCAAAGCCAGCGACTATTTCAGCGATGAATGAAATAACAGGAGCTATTATCTCCATTACCTTGGTGATGGCGGCAGTATTCGTGCCTGTAACTTTTATCAGTGGTACCACAGGGGTATTCTATAAGCAGTTTGGGATTACCTTGATTGTGGCAATTATTATTTCAGCTATTAATGCGCTTACCCTGAGTCCAGTATTGTGTTCTCTCTTTCTTAAGCCTCATGGAGATAAGGAATATGAGAAAAAATCTTGGATAGGTAAGTTTTTTCACAAGTTCAACATTGCCTTCAATACCGCTACGCTCAAGTACGGACAGACTTTTACTTTCTTCCTTCGTCATAAGTGGATTACCTTAGTGCTTTTTGCGATAGCAGGAGGAGGAATTTATTATGCTAATAAGAACCTACAATCGGGCTTTGTACCCAGTGAAGACCAAGGATTTGTGATGATGAATGTGGAACTTATTCCAGGAGCTTCTATGGAGCGTACTGCCAATGTGCTGAGAGAAGCCAGCAAAACCCTTAGTGATATTCCCGGAGTTGCCAACTTTACCTATATTACGGGGAATGGGATGCTCTCTGGGTCAGGTAGTAATAATGGTATGGGCTTCTTTACCCTCAAACCTTTCGAGGAGCGTGCCAAACATCCTGATCAAAGTATTCAAGCTATTATAGGCAAAGCCTTTGCAAGTGTTGCTCATATTAAGGATGCACGATTTCTCTTCTTCCAACCACCTTCTGTAGCAGGATTCGGTATAAGTAATGGAGTCTCTCTTGTGTTACTTAATAAGTCCGGTGATGAGATTAGTCAGGTGAGTAAAACTACTCAACAGTTCATGGACGCTCTTATGAAACGACCTGAGATACAATATGTTCAGACATCCTTTAACACTAATTATCCACAGTATCAAATGGATATTAATGTAGAGCGGGCTATGCAATCAGGAATTTCGGTAAGTTCTATTCTCTCCACCTTACAGAATTACATTGGAGGCTTTTATGCTACTGACTTTACCCTTTATGGGAAGCAGTACCGTGTAATGGTGCAATCTTTACCAGAATCACGTAAGGATATAAATAGCCTTAATGGGCTCTTTGTGAGAGCAGGAAATGGTGAGATGGCTCCTATTTCAGAATTTGTAACATTGAATCGAGTATTTGGTCCTCAATCTTTGAGTCGTTATAACCTCTTTACTTCTGTTTCTATTTCAGCAAATAGCAATCCTGGTTACAGTACAGGAGATGCTGTAAAAGCTGTAGAAGAAGTTGCTGCTCAAACCCTTAATTCTAACTATGGTATAGATTATACAGGGCTTACTCGTGAGGAGCAGAACGCAGGAACACAAACTATTATCATCTTCATGCTCAGCTTGATATTTACTTATTTTATTCTTTCTGCTCAGTATGAAAGTTATCTTTTACCACTTTCAGTACTCATGTCCTTACCTTTTGGGATCTTTGGTGCCTTCTTAGGACAATGGCTCTTTGGTTTGGAGAATAATATTTACTTCCAAATATCACTCATTATGTTGATAGGACTCTTGGCGAAGAATGCGATTTTGATTGTAGAGTTTGCCGTACAAAGGCGACGACATGGGGAAAGCCTTTCTAAAGCGGCGATTAATGCAGCAATGGCACGTTTACGTCCTATTTTAATGACCTCTTTTGCTTTTATTGTAGGATTGATGCCTTTGGTATTTGCCACTGGAGTTGGTTCATCAGGGAACCGTTCTGTCGCTACGGGAGCTGCTGCAGGACAGCTTATTGGGACTTTCTTTGGATTGGTAGTCATCCCTGTACTCTTTGTGATCTTCCAACACTTACAAGAACGCATTAGCGGTACTGAGCAAAAAGAAGAAATCTTTGTCTCTCCTACCAATAATTATTAGTAGGGAGTTCTAGACTCATGAAAAGAAGGTGTTTAAAGAGTCTTTTGAACACCTTCTTTATTTTCCTTGATGGTTATAAGGGGAAACTTTTTTATTCTGCTATAGCAGATATAGCAAATAAATTTAACAGATAGACCTTTATGAAATTATAAAAAGTGTTATATATATTATAAAAGACATATTTATTTCTTCAAAATATTTTTGATAGCGAAAAAAGTTATATATTTGCGCCGAATTAAATAAAGAATTAGAAAAAGAATTTTTTATGAAAAAGAATATTTTAACTCTCGCAGCTATATTTACAGCTGCAGTAAGTGCTAACGCACAAGAAACACTAAGCAACAGCAAATTTTTTGACAACTGGCAAGTAGGTGTGAAAGCTGGTGGATTCTCTTACACTACTCAAGAGGCTTTCCTTAAAAATACCCGTGCCACTTTTGGAGCTGAGATTGGCAAACAAATCTCTCCTGTTTTCCGTCTTGGATTAGAAGGGATGGCTTATGTACGTCCTAACTTAGTTGATGATGATCCTAAGTATGGTAATTTTATTGACCAAACTAATGTAAGTTTAGTTGGTACTGTGAATTTAAGTAATCTTTTTGCAGGATACAAAGAGGCTCCTCGCTTCTTCGAAGTAGAAGGTTTTGCTGGATTAGGTTGGATGCACCAATACATACAAAACATTATTCCAGGGGTAAATACACGTGAAAATAGTATTACTAATGGAATGAGTGCTCAGTTTGGTTCTAATTTGTTGTTCAACTTAGGTCAAAGCAAAGCATGGGGTATTAAGCTAAGTCCTGCTATTGTTTATGCAGTAGATACACCAGCTAAAAATTCTATAAATAGTTTGAATAGTTCAGCTTCTTTTACTCAGCTTACCGCTGGCGTAGTATATCGCTTTAAAGGAAGTAATGGAGCACATCACTTCACTAGACCTTCTAACAGAGAAGAATTAGAAGCACTTAACAAACAATTGGCGGGGTTACGTAGTGACCTAAGAGGAAAAGAAGATCAACTCTCTGAAAGTCAAAGACGTATTGCTCAGTTAGAAAGAGATTTGGAAGAAGCTCGTAACAAAAAACCTCAGGTGATTGAAAAAACAATTACTACTAGTAAGAAAACTTTAGAATCTGTAGTTACTTATCGTGTAGGTAGAACTAATATTGAACCATCTCAGTTGCCTAACGTAGAACGTATCGCTACTTACCTTAAAAAATATCCTAATAGTAAGGTAGTTATCAAAGGATATGCTTCTCCAGAAGGTAATTTAGAGAAAAATCAGAAATTAGCTGCTGATCGTGCTCAGTCTGTTAAGAAAATCTTGGTTTCCCGTTACAAAATTGCTGCTGACCGTATTCAAGCTGAAGGAAATGGTATCGGTGATATGTTTAGCGAACCAGATTGGAACCGTGTAAGTATTTCTACTATCGTAGAATAATTTGTATAAAGATAAATTGGAATGCGGGGTGCGCATGTGCACCCCGCATTTTTTATATATACTTTAACCTATAATAATATATCATAAGTACAGAAAAAATAGTACTTTTGTCCCTTAATAAGAATAAGTATAAAGAAAGTGAGTTAAAAGATTTAACAATCTTTTATTCAATATGTTGAATCTGAAATATATTGTAGAATGGCAAAATATACAGAAGAAGAACTCAAGGAAGAATTAGAAAATAGTGAATACAAGTATGGTTTCTATACTGATATTGAGTCCGACACTTTTCCTAAAGGACTTAATGAAGAGGTTGTTGTTGCACTCTCTAAGAAGAAAAATGAACCTCAATGGATGACCGATTGGCGTGTGGAGGCTTTTCGAATTTGGAAAGCAATGCCTGAGCCTCCCCATTGGGCAAATTTAGAGTTTGAAACTCCAGATTTTCAAGATATTGCCTATTATTCCGCCCCTAAACAAAAACCTAAACTCAACAGTTTGAACGAAGTAGACCCTAAACTCTTGGAAACTTTCAATAAGTTGGGTATTTCTCTTGAGGAGCAAAAGCGACTTTCCGGAGTGGAAGAAAAGCCTACTGTAGCGATGGATGTGGTTATGGACTCTGTTTCAGTAGCCACTACTTTCCAGAGAACATTAGCAGAGAAGGGGGTTATTTTCTGTTCTATTTCGGAAGCAATCCAAAAGCATCCAGACCTTGTTCGCAAATATTTGGGAACAGTAGTACCTAAGACGGATAATTTCTATGCAGCATTGAATTCGGCAGTTTTCACTGACGGCTCTTTTTGTTATGTGCCTAAAGGGGTACATTGTCCAATGGAGCTTTCTACTTACTTTCGCATCAACCAAGCAGGTACAGGACAGTTTGAGCGTACCCTCCTCATTGTGGATGAGGGAGCTTATGTGTCCTACTTAGAAGGTTGTACTGCACCTAAGCGTGATGAAAACCAGCTCCATGCAGCTGTAGTAGAACTTATCGCTATGGAAGGAGGAGAAATCAAGTATTCTACTGTACAAAATTGGTTTCCTGGAGATAAGGATGGAAGTGGAGGTGTATATAATTTCGTAACCAAGCGTGCATTAGCTGAAAAGAATGCGAAAATCTCTTGGACACAGGTAGAGACAGGTTCTGCCATTACCTGGAAGTACCCTTCTGTAGTACTCAAGGGCGACAATGCCATAGGAGAGTTTTACTCTATTGCAGTAACTAACCATTTTCAACAAGCTGATACGGGTACTAAGATGATTCATATAGGGAATAATACCAAATCCACGATCATTTCTAAAGGAATTTCAGCGGGAAAATCACAGAATAGTTACCGTGGCTTGGTAAAGGTAGTACCTTCTGCTAAGAATGCACGTAATTTCTCTCAGTGTGACTCCTTACTTATGGGAAATAAGTGTGGTGCACATACTTTCCCTTACATAGAAGCAAAGAATCCTACTGCTCAGATAGAACATGAGGCGACTACTTCAAAAATAGGGGAGGATCAGATATTCTATTGTAACCAGAGAGGGATAGATACCGAAAAAGCTATTTCATTGATAGTAAATGGTTTTGGTAAAGAAGTGCTCAATAAGCTTCCCATGGAGTTTGCCGTAGAAGCTCAAAAACTATTAGAGATTTCTTTGGAGGGTAGTGTGGGGTAAGACTAAATGATAAATGCTAACACCTAAAACTTAACCTCCTAAAATGAAATTATTTAAACAAAAAACATGGTAGTTTGAAACCTCAGGAATGGAAGGACAAGTAAAGCTATTTGGAGTGAATATCTTTGATTATAAGTGGAAAGAAACAGGAGAATGGGTAAAAGTAATAGACCCTCTCTATCATGTTGAAAAATCTTTTTTCTTTACAAAGTAGTGATAGAGGATGAAGAGCACAGTTTTGTAGCAGGTGAGTTTAGCAATATGATATGAGGATTCTATTTGCACAAATATTGATATGGAAAACATCAAAAAACTATATAATCTCACACCCAAGGACTCTAAAGGCTTCTCGCAAGTACAGTTGTTAAAAGCCGAAAAACGCTTACTCATCACCTTGCCTGAGGAGTTCCGAGCGTATTACTTACAGTTAGGGGCAACGAAAAGCGTAAACCAGTCGTTTAACAGTTTAGCAACACCCCAGCAGTTGTACTTTGCAGGGGATTACCTTTGCTTTTGTGAAGAGAACCAAGGGGTGGTAATGTGGGCAATTCGCAAAGAGGATTTGACAATCTCTAACCCTCCAGTTTGGGGAAATTACGGCTCAGAAACCGACCCAGATTGGGTATTAGAAACTCAAACACTCTCCGACTTTTGGCTGTACATAGCTATTTACAACGGTGTGATGGGAGGCTTGCGTTACAATGCTAATGCAATGGGCGGTTGGAAAATGGAAGACTTTGAAGTACCCACAGGAGCAGTTGCCCATATAGAAAAACAATATACCGAACTTACCTCTCTCAGTTGGGAAGGACAACGCACCTTTACCGATGAAGATTTTAAGCTTGTGATAACACTCTCTATACACCGAGATACTGGAAAACCTACAGCTATCTTTATAGGGACTACCCAAAAAGCTCTTTTTGATAAACTATTAAATGATTTAGGAAATTATGGTCTGCAATGGGATTACACAACGTACGATGATTAAAATTAACGAAAATGAAAAACCTTAGAAAAGAACTACGCCCCGATTTTGCAACTGCTGAAAAACTCTACCCTCTTGTATTAAAACGTCTACAAGACTATGAAGCCTTTTATGATGCCCAAAGTGAAGACACACCCGAAGAAGTGTTTGAAAAAGAATACAAGGCGATGGAGCAATACCTCAGTGAGCTCACTGGTAAAGACCTTTCCAATATTTGGCTATGGGAATGGTGGGAAGGCAATGGTATTGAAGCTTTTGCCTTTGATTTGGCAATGCCCGACCCTGTAAAACACAACAACCTTACTCGTGAAGACATCGCTGCTTTTGTACGTATCATTATAGACAATGAATTTGAGTGCGAAAACGATTTTCAATGGGAGTTTATGCCTTATATGTTTTACAGTGATGGCTACTTCTTTCAGTTTTTAGAACTCAACTGTCCGCACTTTGACCCTACTGTGTTCAATACCACAAAAGATAAAGAGGGTAAGTATCACCAGCCTACTGTTGAGGAGGTAATGAATCAGATATGGAAATAACCTAACACTTAAATATCTAAACAAATGGAACCAAATCGTATTAAAGGAAAAATCGCTTTTATCTCAGGTGCTAGCAGCGGTATAGGTAAAGCAGTAGCTGAAAAGTTGGCTCAAATGGGTGTTAACCTCATTCTCTGCGCCCGTAGAGCTGATGTATTAGCAGATCTGAAAGCAAAACTCGAAAAAGAACACGCTGTTGAGATCATTACCTTAGTTTTTGACGTGAGAAACTACCAAGAGGTGGCGAAAAATATCCAGTCCTTACCCGAAAAATGGCAACAAATAGATATACTCATCAACAATGCGGGCTTGGCAATAGGGTTGCAGCCCCTCCATACCTATGCTATGGAAGATGCTAACCAGATGATTGACACCAATATCAAAGGCTTTACCTATATTGCCAATAGTGTGATTCCGCTGATGCTTGCCACTGACAAGGTGGGCACCATCGTGAACATTGGGTCGGTAGCGGGGGAAATAGCCTACCCCAATGGCAGTATCTATTGTGCGACCAAGTTTGCCGTAAAAGCCCTTAGCGATGCCATGCGTATAGAGCTAATGGACAAGAAAATTAAGGTAACGACTGTAAAACCAGGCTTGGTAGAAACTAATTTCAGCAAGGTACGTTTCAAAGGCGATGAGCAGAAAGCCGAAAACGTGTATAAGGGTATCACTCCTCTTTATGCTGAAGATATTGCTGATACCATCGCCTATATTGTCAATCTGCCGGATAAAATTCAAATTACTGATATCACTGTTACCCCACTTCACCAAGCGGACGCCTTGCATGTGTATAAGTTGGGCAATTAAAGAACTTATCCCGATCCTCACTTACTTCGCTCTCACGGACTTCTCCAAAGGAGAGGGGAAAATACATAAAAGAGAACAACTATAGCTGTACAAACTTTAACGAGGTCGAAAATACTTGGATAACTTGTAAGGGAGTGAATGTATTCTTGTTTGATTTCTAACGACTGATAACTAAGGACTAACGACTTTATTTTGCATAATTCAAAATAATATCGGAACTTTGCACCCTTAAGATAAACCTGAGCAGAAAAATGGAAAGCAATCAAGTACTCTATATGATAACAATAGATGATGTTCAAACTCAAGCTCAAGAAATATTGGGTAGGAAACTTGTAGAAGATGAATTGATTGTACTAAAAGAAAAATTGGAGAGTGGTTTAGACTTTCCCTTACAACTGACTTACAATGAGTTTTTTAAGGAGCTAAAAGATAATGAATGATGTAACTATAGACATATTTCACGGCGATAGTGCGGAAGTACTTTTAGGACTTCCTGACAATACTATTGACCTGATAGTAACCTCTCCGCCTTATGCCGACCAGCGCAAAAGCACCTACGGAGGCGTTACTACTGACCAATATGTGGAATGGTTTTTGCCTATATCAGCTCAGTTGCTTAGGGTGCTGAAACCCACAGGTACTTTTATTCTTAACATCAAAGAAAAAGTAGTAAATGGCGAGCGTAGCACCTATGTGATGGAACTTATCTTGGCTATGCGCAAACAAGGTTGGCTATGGACTGAAGAGTTTATTTGGCATAAAAAAAACTCCTACCCAGGTAAATGGCCTAATAGGTTTAGAGATGCGTGGGAGCGGCTTTTACAGTTCAACAAAACTAAAAAATTTGCGATGTATCAGGAGGAAGTAATGGTACCGATGGGCGATTGGGCTAAAACACGTTTGAAGAACTTATCAGAAACTGACAAACTCCGCGATAACTCTAAAGTAGGTAGTGGTTTTGGTAAAAATATTTCTAATTGGATAGGTCGCGATAAGGCTTATCCTACCAATGTGCTGCATTTAGCAACAGAATGCAACAACAAAAAACACAGTGCTGCTTTCCCCGAAGAGTTACCACAGTGGTTTATTAAACTATTCACCCAAGAAGGCGATACCGTGCTCGACCCCTTTGCTGGAAGTGGTACCACTCTTTTTGTAGCCGAACGTATGGGGCGCAACGCTATAGGAGTAGAACTTATGGACGAATATTACCAAATGATAAAAGAACAAATAGAAGAACCTTACCAAGCACAACTGAGATTTGGATAGTATGGAAACATTAGATATTAAGAAAGTTGTTAAATATGTAGAAGAAAATATAGCTACTTTTCACTCAAAAAGAATAGAACGCCTTGATAAGTTAAAACTATCTCAAGTTTTAAAAAGAAAAAATCCTTATCTATTCAAAGCTAAGTATATGCAGACTTCTGAGCAAATTATTAGAGGTATTGTAGACGCACACATATCATCTAATGAAGAAACCATATTTGGCAATTGGCTTGAAGGATTAGCTATCTTTATAAATAATGAAGTATACGGAGGCTATAAGTCAGGGATAACAGGAATAGATTTAGAATTTGACAAGGATAATATACGCTATATTGTTACTATAAAATCAGGAAATAATTGGGGAAACAGTTCTCAGATTAAAAAGATGATTTCTGATTTTAAAACTGCAAAGAAAACACTTCGCATAAGCAATTCGCAAATAAATGTAGTAGCTATTAACGGCTGCTGTTATGGTATAGATAGGAAGCCTGATAAAGGTGATTATTTTAAATATTGTGGTCAGGAGTTTTGGCAGTTTATATCGGGATATGAAAAACTATATACTGAACTTATTGAGCCTTTAGGGCATCAGGCAAGAGAGAAAAACGAAGGTTTTATGTTGTCGTACACACAAATGATAAATAAGTTCACCAGAGAGTTTTCTAACAGCTTTTGCAAGAGGAACGGCGATATTGATTGGAAAAAATTAGTAGAGTTCAACTCAAAAAGACAATAGACTTATGAAAATCACTACAACCCATTAGACCCTCTGTATGAGGTATTCGTATGTAGAAGTTTCCAACCCTTAGCATACACACTGATGATATTTTTAGCAATAACTAAAGAACAGCAATTCAATAAATTATAAAATAAATAACGATGTTAATAATAAAAAATCTCCACGCTGGTGTAGACGGCAAAGAAATCCTTAAGGGGATTGACTTAGAAATAAAAGCAGGCGAAGTACACGCTATTATGGGTCCTAATGGGGCAGGGAAATCTACCCTCTCTTCAGTAATCGCAGGTAATGAAAACTTTGAGGTTACTGAGGGAGAAATTCTCCTCAATGGTGAAAGTCTGTTAGACAATGCTCCCGAAGAACGCGCTCATAAAGGCATCTTTATGTCTTTCCAATACCCTGTAGAAATACCTGGCATTTCGGTAACTAACTTCATCAAAACTGCTATTAACGAGAGTCGTAAGGCTCAAGGACTCCCTGATATACCTGCTGCTGAACTCCTCAAAAAAATACGAGAAAAAGCAGCCCTCCTTGAAATCAACCCCGACTTCCTTTCTCGCTCTCTCAATCAAGGGTTCTCTGGCGGTGAGAAGAAGCGCAACGAAATCTTCCAAATGGCTATGCTTGAGCCTAAAATCGCTATCCTTGACGAAACCGACTCTGGGCTCGATATTGATGCTCTCCGCATTGTGGCGAATGGAGTGAATAAACTCAAAAGCAAAGACAATGCTGTGATCGTCATCACTCATTATCAACGTCTCTTAGACTATATTGTCCCAGACTATGTACACGTGCTTTCCGATGGTAGAATCGTAAAAACAGGCGACAAAAACCTCGCCTTAGAATTAGAGGCTAAAGGGTATGATTGGCTTAAAGAATTAGCAAATTAGACTATGAATTTAAAAGAAAAATGGGTAGCTGCCTTTGAGGCATTCCCACATAAAGATGATATATTAAAAGACATTCGCAAGGAAGCCCTTAGTTTCTTTGCCGAAAAAGGTTTCCCTAATAAAAAAGTGGAAGCGTGGAAATACACCTCCCTCACGGAACTCCAAGCTACCGATTACCACTTGTGGCAACCTGTAAATAAAAAGACAACCCTTTTGCCTGAAGTATTATATAAGTACGCTATTGCGGATTGTTATCAGCTCGTGTTTGTAAACGGTTATTACAGCCCCGAAATGTCCAGCAAAGAGCTTACAGGTGTTACTGTTACGTCTCTATTGGAAGCCTTGCACAAGGGAGGAGAAGCCTTTATCCAAAAATACTTTAATGCTAACACTGAAAAAGGCGATATATTTACTGCCATCAACACGGCTTTTGCCTCAGAAGGGGTATATATAGAAGTACCTAAAGGGAAAGTGGTAGAGAAGCCTATACAATTACTGTATTTCAATGATAGAAAAGAGACCACTTGCTACCAACCACGCAATATCATTGTCGTAGGTGAGAATGCCCAACTCAAAGTTATTGAGATGCACCAAAACCTATCCGATGCTGCGACGGCTATCCTCACTAATGCGGTAACCGAGGTATTTGTAGCTAAAAGTGCTTTCCTCGATTATTACAAACTGCAAAACGATAGTCTTACCGCATCGCTTATCGATAACACCTATATTTCGCAAGAAGCAAATAGCCACGCCAGCGTACATACCTTCTCGTTTGGCGGCACACTCACCCGCAACAACCTCAATTTCTATCACCAAGGCGAATATTTGGAGTCTACCCTCAAAGGATTGAGTATCCTTAAAGGTACCCAGCATACCGACCATTATACGCTGGTGAACCACGCACATCCCAACTGTGAGAGCCATCAGGATTATAAGAGTATTGTGAATGAAGAGGCGACCAATGTGTTCAATGGGAAGATAATGGTAGAGCAAATCGCCCAGAAAACGAATGCTTATCAGCAAAACGACAATATCCTTCTCTCCGATAAAGCAACGGTATACACCAAGCCCCAGCTCGAAATCTTCGCTGACGATGTGAAGTGTTCACACGGCTGTACCGTAGGTTCTCTCAGTGCAGATTCCTTGTTCTATTTACAAACTCGTGGGATAGGCAAAAAAGAAGCGGCTGCCTTGCTTACTTATGCTTTTGCCAATACCGTATTGGAAAGTGTAAAAATCCCTGCCCTTTCGGAGTATATCAATGCAATTATTGCCGAGAAATTAGGGGTAACCGTAGATTTTTAAGAGAAAGCGAATATTAAACAAGTATCTACGTAAATACATTTTACAGGGATAACCATCATAAATTTATGGCAGTAAAATCAAATGATACTAATCTGTCCGAATTGCTTAAGACAGTAGGTAATGGTAAAAGTCAATTACCCGATTTCCAACGCAGTTGGGTGTGGGATGATATGAGAATTTGCAAACTCATAGAAAGTCTGACCTCAGATTTCCCTATGGGAGCAGCGATGTTTCTGGATTATAGTGCTGATACAAGTGTAAAATTCAAATATCGTCTATTTGAGGGAGTGGATAAGCAATACGAGAGTGTAGTGCCCGATTCATTGGTTTTGGACGGTCAACAGCGTCTTACAACCCTTTACCAAGTGTTTATGAGCGATAAACCTGTTATTACAAGGATGGATACAGATAAAGATAGTATCATCAAACGATACTATTACATGGATATAAAGAAAGCTATTGATCCAGAAATAGACCGATTGGATGCCATTATATCTATATCTGACGATAAAATCAAGACAGAAAATATAGGTAGAGAAATCATTCTTGATTTACGTACAAGAGAAGATGAATATAAGAATCTGATGTTTCCTCTTAACCTAACCTTTTCAAACACTATGGATTGGATATGGGGATTAATTACTTATAATAAAGAGGCAATGCCCATTGTTCAAAAATTCCAGCAGGAAATTTTGGAACCTTTGAAGAAATATACATTCCCTGTTATCACCCTTGCCAAAGATACCACTCCAGAGGCTGTATGCCAGATCTTTGAGAATGTAAATACAGGTGGGGTTACACTCACAGTATTCGAACTTGTTACAGCAAAGTTTGCCGCAATGGGTAGTAAAAACCTACGAGAAGAGTGGAATACGCTGAAAACAAAACTCAACGAAAGAAACGATGATTTACTCAAGGATCTTTCTGGACCAAATTTCCTTACCTCAATGACGCTCCTCCTATCATACTTAAAAATGAAAAAAGGAGAACGGCAAACTGTTTCCTGTAAGAAAAAAGATGTATTGAAATTAGAATATGAGGATTTTTTCGCCCATCTTGAAGATTTGAAGCAGGGTTTCACTTGTGCCGCTAATTTTATGGTTCAATAAGGAATCTACAAGTCAATAGACATTCCCTATAGTACTCAGCTCATTCCACTTGCAGCCATCTTTGCCTACGATAATTTGAATGGCAAAAAACTAAGTTTAATGCAGAATCTGGATTTATTAGCTAAATGGTTTTGGTGTGGTGTTTTTGGTGAACTTTATGGCAGTGCCAATGAGACCAGATTTGTCCAAGATATAGTGGGAATCTTTAAGTGGATGGAGAATGAGAATGCCGTTCCTGAAACTGTTACAAGGGCAAGCTTTGATGCTATTCGTTTATTATGGTTGCAAACTCGCAACAGCGCTGCGTACAAAGGGGTTATGGCTTTAATCAACAGACAACACCCTAAAGATTTTATGAGCGGACAAGATATGGGAATCGCTAATTATCTATCAGAACTTACAGATATCCACCATATTTTTCCGCAAGCATATTGCATAAAGGAAAATTTGCCACAAAGAAAATGGAACTCTGTAGTAAATAAGACACCTATTTATGCTATAACTAATCGTTCAATAGGCGGTAAAGCTCCAAGTCTTTATATTCAGACCATTCGGAATAAAGGAGTGTCAGAAGATAAAATAGATAATGCCTTAGAATCCCATAATATAAACCCAACTTTACTTAAAATAGATAGTTTTGATGCCTTTATTGTAGATAGAGCGAAACGCCTTCTCAATCTAATTGAAAAGGCTATGGGCAAAGCTGTTTCCGGACGAGAAAGTAATTCAACAATTCAACATTTTGGGGAGGCTCTCACAGAATAACAAGAAACTTATACAAAGTTTGAACTATCTATTTTTAAAGATATGACAGTTCTCCTAGTGATTCTCACTGCAAATATTACTGAGAAATTAGAGGTAACAGTAGATTTTTAAGTAAAATTCTTTAACTTCTCTAAAGCAAAAGACACTCAACAACTGAAAAAGGTTGAGTGTCTTTATTTATATTAAATAAATCATGAAAAGGTACTTATTTGGTAGCGGTTTCAAATTTTTTAGCTACTATGTCCCAGTTAATTACATTAAAGAAAGCGTCAATGTATTTAGGTCGCTGGTTTTGATATTTTAGATAGTAGGCATGTTCCCATACATCCAAACAAAGGATAGGTGTTCCTTGTATTGCCATTCCAGGCATAAGGGGATTATCTTGGTTAGGGGTGTCTCCTATGTGGAGCTTACCATCTTGACCTACTACGAGCCATGCCCAGCCTGATCCGAATTGTTTGGCAGCAGCGTCGGCAAATTGGTTCTTGAAGTTCTCAAGAGAACCAAAATCCTCCTTAATTTGAGCTAAAAGCTTCCCTTGAGGAGCGGTTCTCTTAGGAGTCATTACTTCCCAAAAAAAGGTATGATTGTAATAACCTCCTGCATTATTGCGTAAGGTTTTATTACTCAAATCCATTCCCTTTAGGATTTGTTCAATACTTTGTGTTTCTAAAGGAGTCCCTGCAATTGCTTTATTAAGATTATTGGTATAAGCCAAATAATGTTTGGAATAATGAATGGACATAGTACGACCATCTATGTAAGGTTCTAAATCACTGTATCCATAAGGAAGTCCTGAAAGCTGAAATTTGCCTTGTGCTTTTACTTCATTGGGATTCCCCCAGTCTTCTTTAGCAACGGTCTGTGTACAGGATTGTGCTGTTTTTGGGCAATGACAAGAGACAACGGCTCCTAATACCCCAAGTAGAATCAATTTTCTCATTTTCTGTTTGTTATAAGATTAAACTAATTAAAAAATAGAGGATTTTGCTGAGGTTAGAAGTCTTATCAGGTGGCAAAGATACAAAATAAATAAGAGATAGTTGCACTTTAACATTTATTTATAAATAAAGATTTTTAAATCTTTTTATATCCTCTCTCAAGAAGTTGCATTTTTCCTTATCAAATATTTGTTAAATCCATAAAAAAGAGTATCTTTGCAACAGATTTCATCATTTTAGTAAATGAATTAAAATAAAAATATATGTTAGCCACACTTAACCCCATACACACTAAGGCTTGGGGAGCCTTAACTGCTCATTTTAAGAAGGTAAAGAATGTTACTTTACAGCAACTTTTTAAGGAAAATCCTCTTCGTGCCAAGGAATATACCCTTGTATGGGAGGATTTTTTAGTAGATTATTCCAAAAATAATTTAGATAATACTACTCGTGATCTCCTTTTACAACTTGCTCAGGAATGTGATCTAAAAGCCTCTATAGAAAAGTATTTCTCAGGTGACAAAATCAATGCTACTGAGAATCGCGCAGTGCTTCATACGGCTTTGCGTTCAGCGGAAAAAGAAATTTTAGTAGATGGTAAGAATGTAATCCCTGAAATCGCTCAAGTGAAAGCAAAGATAAAAGCATTTTCTCAAGAGGTTATTTCAGGCAAGCGTACTGGTTATACGGGCAAAACCTTTACCGATGTGGTGAATATTGGCATTGGAGGATCGGATTTGGGTCCTGTAATGGTATGTGAAGCGCTTAAGTTTTATAAAAACCATCTTAATGTTCATTTTATTAGTAATGTGGATGGTGATCATATACATGAAGTTATAGGGCATCTCAATCCTGAAACGACTCTTTTTGTAATCGTTTCCAAGACCTTTACTACTCTGGAAACCCTTTCCAATGCTCTTACCGTGAAGCAGTGGTTTCTTAAGTCGGCACAGGAGGCAGATGTAGCCAAGCATTTTGTAGCCGTTTCCACTAATCTTAAAAAAATAGATGAGTTTGGTATCGCTCCTGAGAATGTTTTTCCCATGTGGGATTGGGTAGGAGGTCGTTTTTCCCTATGGAGTGCTGTAGGACTTACCATTGCTCTTTCAGTAGGTTATGATAATTTTGAAGCACTCCTACATGGAGCTCAAAAGATGGATACTCACTTTCGTAATGCTCCTTTTAAGGAAAACTTACCTGTACTTTTAGCTCTTCTCTCCGTATGGTATACCAATTTCTATGGAGTAGAAACAGAAGCAATAATCCCCTATACTCAATATCTACACCGATTCCCAGCCTATCTTCAACAGGCGATTATGGAAAGTAACGGAAAGTATATAGATCGCAATGGAGAGCGTGTAAGTTACCAGACGAGTGCTATTGTATGGGGAGAACCAGGTACCAATGCCCAGCATGCCTTCTTCCAACTTATTCACCAGGGGACTAAGCGTATTCCTACTGACTTTATTGGCTTTAAGCATTCTCTATATGGAGATCAAGATCACCAAGATAAACTCCTTGCGAATTTCTTTGCTCAAACAGAAGCCTTGATGAAAGGCAAAACACCTGAGCAGGTGCGTGCTGAAGGAGTCTCTGAAACTTTAGTGCCTTTCAAGGTATTTGAGGGTAATAAGCCTACCACGACTTTGCTTATTGATAAACTTACTTCCGAGAGTTTAGGAAAGCTTATCGCACTCTATGAACATAAGATTTTTGTGCAAGGAGCCCTTTGGAATATCTATAGCTATGACCAATGGGGAGTAGAGTTAGGGAAACAATTGGCAGGAACTATCCTTAAGGATTTCTCGGCTCAAAAGTTTGCTCCGCATGATAGTTCTACCCAACAACTTATAGAAGCCTATCTAAATAAAAGCTAATAATATTGAGAATAGTTATTATAGCTTTATAATATAATTAACCTACTACTTAAATGAGATTGTTATGATAAAAGAAGAACAAGCCAAGCAATATCTTGCCAATTACAAGCCTCAGAGGCTTGCAAAAGGTTCTTTTACTAAATTTCCTGAGCCATATCGCCTATTAGGGGAATATCTTTCCAATGGAATGGATTATGACCAAAAACGAACTTTCAGGAATGAATTTTCTGTCTTGAAATATCCCAAGAACCTTTGGGAGACTAAGGATGGAAAAGTTCTTGCCCAATTGCTCTTTGGGGAAGTACAAGCTCCTTATGCACAGAAAGTATGGGACTTTATTTGCTTATTTCCTTACTTGGATAATTGGAGTAGGCGATCTTTTCGTTCTGATGACCCTGCGGACTATACAGAGAGACAACTTAGTCAGATGGAAGCACTCTTCCGTAATTATATCAGTGGAGTAGGAGCCTTGCCTTTTGAGCAACAATTCCAATATATTGTGTATGATGTTGCTCCTGTAGCTCCACTCTTTGCCCTGGTCATTTCGGAGGACACGGACAGATACTATCCTCTATTTGAAGAAATTTTCTTAGGAGAACATGAAGTGGGAGGAGTATGTTCTCCTCTGATAAAGGCAGCCTTAATGGTGGAGGATGAACGTTATTATAACTTGGTAGAGAAGCTTCTTTTAGCGGCTCAACTCCAAGAGGGCTTACGACAGACAATCTTTGAATCCTTAGATGAGACTACACACGCTTCTTTTAAGCACTTTATCCGTGTGATTCTCGATCATAAGTTTACTCGTTTTAGTAGTGTGGTACGTGCCGTAGATACTTGGTTTGGTTTTGGATGGGAGGCACCCCAACAATCAGTAGTTAGGCGCACTCTGGAGCTTGCTTCAGCCTATCTTTCTAATCCTGCTGAAGCTAAGAAAGCAATAAAAAGTAAGGATCATTTAGAACAATATGTAGCCTTGTGGGCAATAGGTACGTATAGCGTACAGGAAGCTCTTACTTTGGCTATTGAGGTGCTCAATGGTAAGAGTGTATCACTTGATACGGGTGTGGTGCTATTATATTTTATTAAGCAAACCCAGAAAACACTTCCACAGATTACTTCCTTTGCTGAAAAACACTTTGGGGAGAATCTTGCCTTAGATTATTGGATTCTACAGAACCTACCTCAAGGAGGTTTCTCTAAGGAACTCTTTGAAAAAATACTCCTTGCTGCCAAGCGTATTCCTAAGGAAGGAAAGAACTTTGAAGGGGTGGGTTTCCGTTGGCTTAGTTTTACTGTAAGGGCAGTGGATTTTTACCGAGACCTTATTCGTACAGCCAATGATACTCAACAGCAATATTTAGCTCAGGAGTTAAGCGAAATTCCTGTAGATGTTCGTGATGATCTATTTCGTAAGGTGTACCCTGTTCTTGGTAGAAGGTATTACGATAAAGAAGAAGGAAAGGATCCGGAAAACTACCCTCCTGATTCCTGGCAACGTGCTCTGGTTCGTACAGGAATTAACGATAAGGGAGCTTATGTAGCAGGAATTGCAATGGATATTCTAAAGAAATTACCTTTGGTGCAGGAAGATGTCCTTGCAATAGAACAAGTACTTTCCCGTAAGAATAAGGAATTGCGCAAGGAGAGTGTGGCTCTTTTGGTACAACAACCCGAGACAGTACTCAAAGAGAGTACCTCACGACTTATCCTCTCCAAGAGTGCTGACCAACGATTGGCTGGATTAGAAATCCTTACAATACTTCAAGAGGAGAAGAAACTCCCCGAATATGTTGCCGAACAAGTGGAAGCCTACAAATCACGTAAACTCTCTAAGAATGAACAGGTGCTGATGGATAAGCTCACCTATAATCCTGAAACGGCTCAGCAGTTACGTTATGATCTTTTCAATGGCTTTGGAGTGATTGACCTTAATCGGCTTACCCCTTTCGCCTTGCCTCACCCTCAATTTGACAAGGAACGTAAAGCAAAAAAAGGAAGTTTCCTTTTTGATAAATTTGTAAATGTGAAGAAGGTATCCCAAGCCTTGAATGATCTACTTGTAATATGGAGAACAAACAAAGATTATGAATATCAATACGAAGGCTATCAAGGAGAACTCGTAACGACTCTCTTAGGAGAAACAATTAGGGGAATACACGATGAGAAAGAAGGAAAAACTCCTTTGGATATACTAAGAGATCTTCCTCTTTCTGACCTTTGGCAGGCGTGGCATGAGAAACACCAGCTTAATGAGATAGAATATTATTATGCTGAAAGATATTGTGATAACCTTTACTATGAGGATTTTGTTCCCAAAGGATTAGAGAATTACCTCTCTGAGTATTACCCTGACTTTAAGGTGGCTTTTGAAGGAGAGAGACGTAGATATAGTAGTGAGCCCCGTCAGTTATGGAACCTATTAACTTATCTGAGAAAGGCATATACTTTGGATAAGGCATTTTTGGCAAGTTTTAAACTTTCTGTTTTTGAAGATGCCTTAGCCACCTTTCCTATTGAGAAACGTAAGGAAAAGTTTAAAAGAAATAGTTGGTCTACTCTGGATTGGGTAGATGTAGTGGTAGATTATGCGGCAGTAGTTTATTTTGGGAAGGATGGGGATTTCGCTTATTTTACAGATGAACAACTTCAAAGGCTATGGGGAATTCTTTATTGGCTTTATTTAGAAGGGAAAATTGACACAGAGAAACAATCCCTTAAGGATTTGCTTCTAGCTATTCGAGCTCAGGTGAGAAAGGATGAAAAACTCCCTAAAATGAATGGGGGACTTACAGAACTTACCTTGATTCTTTACCAAAAAGGGAAGCTTTCCTGTGATGATCTCTTATTTTTCTCCCTGCTCAATTGTGAACTATTTGCAATGATTCAGGGAACAGAGAACTACTTGTATAGAAACCTATCGGATACGCTTAAAACTTCTCTTACTTATCCTGATACACTTCTGCAGGAACTTAAAACACGGATGTTGCAAATAGAGCTCCAGCGAGGAGACCTTCCTACTGATGCTTCCGTGTATATTGATTATCTGTCAGAGATAGAAGGAGCACACTATTTCTTTGAAGCCCTTGAGCGTATGGGCAAAGAACCCTTTGCTAAAGGTTATGGTAGTAGTATAACTAAGCGATCTACTTTTAGCCATATTCTTGAAGTAAGCCAACCGAGTGATTCCGACACTTTTACAGCTTTTAAGAAGCACTTGAATGAAGTGAAGCTGGATAAGAAACGCTTGGTAGAGGCTGCTTGCTATGCACCTCATTGGACAGATTGGTTGGGGGATTATCTTAAAATAAAGGATTTTAAAGAAGCAATATGGTGGTTTATTGCTCATACTACCGACTATATGGATGCTGAGAAAGAAACCGTTATTTCTCAGTATTCCTCCGTACCTCGTGATGATTTTAGGAGAGGTGCTATAGATGTGGACTGGTACCACCGTATACATAAGGCAGTGGGTAAGCAAGGATGGAAACTTATTCAAGAGTCCGCTAAGTACCTTTCTGAAGGGATGGGTTACCGAAGAGTAAAGCTTTATTCTTCAGTGCTTACAGGCGAGGTAAAGCTTGCTGAAGCTGTGAAAAAAATTACTGAAAAGCGTGATAAGGACTATGTGATGGCATTAGGGCTTATTCCTATTAATAAAAAGAGACCTGAAGAAGATTTGGTAAAGCGGTATAACCTACTGCAAACCTTTCTTAAGGAAAGCAAGCAATTCGGGCAACAACGTCAAGAGAGTGAGAAGAATGCGGTAGAGATAGGCTTGGACAACCTCTCTCGTAATGCAGGTTATGAGGATAGTATCCGCTTCAGTTGGGCAATGGAGGCTAAAGCAACTCAACAGATTATGGAGAAATCTACCCTTGTACTGGAGGATACTGAATTAAAACTTGTGGTAGATGAGCAAGGTAAAGCGGATATTCTAGTGAGCAGAAATGGTAAGGAACTAAAATCTGTTCCTGATAAGTATAAGAAGGATAAAAATGTAGAAGCTCTTAAGGAAGGCAAGGCTTATCTAAGCAAGCAGTATAGCCGTACACGTCAGTCATTAGAACAAGCGATGCTTTCCCAAACTCTATTTTCGGTAAGAGAATTAGCTAAAATTATAGAGCATCCTGTAGTAAAAGCAATGCTCAGTAAGCTTGTACTCTTTAATCCTGAGAACCAAGTTTCTGGTTTTTGGCAAGAGGGCAAGCTTCTTAACGCAGAAGGAGATTTATTGCCTTTGAGTCCAGAGGATAAGCTTCTTATTGCACATCCTTCTCATCTTTTCAATGCAGTACAGTGGGATTTGTATCAAAAATATTTATTTGACAAGGAACTACAACAACCTTTCAAACAGGTATTCCGTGAACTCTATATCCCTACTAAAGATGAGTTGGAGCACAGTAATCGCAGTGAGCGATATCAAGGGTACCAAATACAGCCGAAGAAGACGGTTGCCTTGCTTCGCGGTAGGGGATGGACGGTTAATTATGAAGAAGGACTCCAAAAAGTATATCATAAGGAAGGTTATAGGGCAACTATTTATGCTGTAGCGGACTGGTTTACTCCTTCTGATGTGGAGGCTCCTACTTTAGAGTATGTAGTCTTCTATAATCTTAAGGACGGTAAGGAAGTACCGATGAAGGAGATTAACCCTGTGATATTCAGCGAAGTAATGCGCGATGTAGATTTGGTGGTTAGTGTAGCACATGTAGGTGGTGTGGATCCAGAAGCCAGTCATAGTACTATGCAGATGCGAGGGGCTCTGGCTCGTGAGAGTGCGCGCTTGTTTAAGTTTAGTAATGTACAAGTAAAAGAACGTCATATCCTAATCAAAGGCAAGCTTGGTGATTATAGTATTCATCTAGGCAGTGGTATTGTTAGTCGTGGAGGATTACAGCTGAATATCATCGCTGTACAAAGTCAGCATCGAGGGCGTGTATTTTTACCTTTTATAGATGACGATCCTAAATCCGCTGAGATTATCTCCAAAATGAGACTCTTAGCGGAAGATGACAAGATAAAAGATCCTACCATCTTGGGGCAGATTATGAAATAAAAGATAGAAAGTAAGTAGTGAAAAAGTAATATGTGATTCACTAATATTAAGAGGTTATCGGGAAAAGGTAGCCTCTTTTCTATTTTTACCAAAAGGAGTAAATGTCATATTCCAAGATTCGTTTTGAATATAAAATGTATTATTATACTTGGTTATATATTCATTAATGACAGAATAATAATAACTCTCATCAATTTAAGGAATAATAATTATGTGTATTAAAGAAAAATGATTAAATGAATTGATAATAAGACTTTTACATTGTGTATAATTTGTTTTCTTAAAAAAGGTCAAAATATGTGTAAAAGTAAAAATAAAAATGTATCTTTGTCCCTGCAAAATAAGAGGGTGACTATATAAATTATAATTACTAAGAAATGATACAAAAAATCATTAGTAAATGGTTGTTTTTAAGTATTCTGATTTTTCCTTTGAAGGGATTGGCAACTCCTGAAGAACAACCTGCAGAGCAACAAGAAGAGAGCTTTACGGATGTAGTTATGCATCATATAGCTGACTCTCATGAATATCATCTGTTTGATTGGAACCAAGAATCCATAACACTTCCTTTACCTATAATTCTTTGGACAGAGAATGGATTAGTTACTTTTCTTTCTAATGAGTTTCATCATGATGATAGTGGTAAAGTAGTGGTAGAGAAAGCAGGACAATATTTCGTTTGTATACATGGACAAATTTATTATACAGATGCTCAAGGAAATATTTCTTATAATAAGGAACATAAGGTAACCAATGCACGTCCTTTGGATTTTTCTATTACAAAGAATGTGGTAGTACTCTTTCTTATTGCTATTTTCATGTTTTTGGCTTTCACTGCATTGGCACGTTCTTACAAGAAGAATCCTAAAGCTCCCAAAGGTTTTGCTAATCTGTTAGAGACTCTTGTGGTTTTTGTACGTGATGATATTGCTATCCCTAATATAGGTGGAAAGAAATATGAGCGCTATATGCCTTATTTGCTTACTGTGTTTTTCCTTATTCTTCTAGGTAACCTTTTAGGTCTGGTACCTATTATTTCAGGGACTTTGACCAATGATATTGTTTTTACAGGGACATTAGCTCTACTTACTTTTCTTATAACTACTTTTAGTGGGAATGGAAATTATTGGAAACATATTTTTGCTACTCCGGGAGTACCTATGTGGTTGGCTCCTATTATGATTCCTGTAGAAGTGATAGGAATGCTTACCAAGCCTTTTTCTTTAATGATTCGACTTTTTGCCAATATTACTGCAGGGCATATCATTATCTTAAGTTTGATAGGGCTTATTTTTACTTTTAAAACGCTTCTTGTTTCCCCTGTATCAGTAGGTTTTGCCCTTTTCATTAGTATATTGGAACTTTTAGTTGCATTTATCCAAGCATACGTATTTACTTTGCTTTCTGCCTTATTCATTGGAGGAGCTGTGGCAGAGGAACATCATTAAGTAGTATTTTTGTATCATATTAAAACTTAAATATTTAAAATTATGACATTAGCATTAGCAGGAATTGGAGCAGGAATTGCAGCTCTTGCAGCTGGTATTGGTATTGGTAAGATTGGGTCTTCCGCTATGGAAGGAATTGCTCGCCAACCAGAGGCTGCTTCAAAAATTCAAGGAGCTATGATTATTGCTGCAGCTCTTATTGAAGGGGTAGCCCTTTTTGCAGTGGTTGTTGCCTTGGTAAAGGGATAATCGGCTCAAGACAAAACCGTTCTGTAACGGTTGGTTACAGAACGGTTGTTATCCATAGAAAAAGTTATTTTACTATAAAAATAAAATAGAAAAAATAAAAATACATGAATCTCGTACATATTGAAAGTCTTAGTTTCTGGACAATAATAGTTTTTGTATGCCTTTTACTTCTACTTCGTGCTTACGCCTGGAAGCCTATTCTTAAAGCTCTTAAGGAGAGAGAACAATCCATTAATAATGCTTTGGATGCTGCCGATGAAGCCAAAAAGGAAATGGCAAACCTTAAGGCTGACAATGAAAAACTCCTATCAGAAGCTCGCTTGGAACGTGATAATATGCTTAAGGAAGCTCGTGAGATAAAGGAACGCATCATCTCTCAAGCTAAGGAAGAAGCTCATAATGAGGGCGCAAAACTCATCGCTCAGGCAAAAGTATCTATTGAGAATGAAAAGAAGATAGCAATTGCTCAGCTGAAGGAGCAAGTAGCTTCTCTTTCTATTGAGATCGCTAAGAAAGTCCTTACCAAGGAGCTTGCCTCTGAAGTGAAGCAGGAGCAACTTGTGGAAAGTCTGTTGAACGAAATTAACTTGAAGGCATGATAAATTCTACCAAAGTAGCTAGGCGATATGCAAAAGCACTCTTAGATTATGCTATAGAGAAGCATGAGGAAGATGCCCTTTTTCAAGAGATTTCTTCCCTTGTGGAGATAGTTCGTGAGAATCCAGACTTACGAGCACTCTTACATTCTCCTATTGTAAGGACAGAGATAAAACAGAATGTATTACAGGAGATATTCTCAAACCGTTCTTCTATATTGAACGCATTTTTTGATATATTATTCCAAAACAAACGAATCCCCGACCTTTATGGGATTGCTCGTGAATTTGTAGAACAATATAACCAATACAAGGAGAAAATAATCATTCATTTGACTACAGCAACCGAAATATCTGATGGGCTTAAGCAGAAGTTTATTGATAAGGCGATTGCTTTAAGTGGTCGTAAGAATATCTCTTTGGAAAATAGGATAGATAAGAACCTTATAGGAGGTTTTGTTTTGCGAATAAATGATCTGCAATATAATGCAAGTATATCTCATAAACTTACTGCTATTGAGCAGGAGTTCAGTGAGAATATTTATTAAAAAATAATTCAAGTATTTGTTATGTAAAGAGGAGCTCAACTTAAGGAGTATCCTCTTTTTTTATAACATAATTGTGCTTCTTATTAAAAGTTGTATTTTTGCACTCTTTTTAAAACGATTATAAAGATGAAGATGATACGACAACTCTTTCCTTTGGCAATGGGAGGAATTGCTTTAGGAAGCACCGAATTTATCCTTATGGGGCTCATGCGCAATATAGGGCAGAACATGCACCTAAGCGATAGTGAGGTAGGACATTTTATAGCAGCCTATGCTATAGGAGTAGTCGTGGGAGCCCCTACTTTAGTGGCTTTTAGCACTCGTTTTCAACCTCAAAGAGTACTGATATTTTTAATGCTACTCTTTACTTTGTGTAATGGACTTTTTGCTTTAATGCCTTCGTATGAGACACTTCTGATTGCTCGCTTTCTTTCGGGATTACCTCATGGAGCCTTCTTTGGAATAGGAGCAATTGTAGCCAAACAGTTAGCTCCTAAGGAGCAAGAGGCTATGGCTATCTCGGTCATGTTCGCAGGACTTACTATTGCCAATTTGCTTGTGATTCCCTTATTTACTCATTTGGGAGAGGTAATAGGATGGCGCCCTGTGATGGCATTAATAGCTGCTCTAGGGTTAATTACAGCGTTCTGTATAGGGGTATTTTTACCTAAAGTGGCTTATGAGCGTAATGTTACATTACAGAAGGAAATGAGACGATTTTTTTCTATTCCCTCTGTAATGATTCTCCTTATTACAGCTTTGGGTTGTGGAGGTCTTTTCTCATGGTTGAGTTATATAGAACCCTTGATGCTTGACTATGCACACTTACCAGAGAGTCAAATGCCTACACTGATGATTGTGATAGGAATAGGGATGGTCATAGGGAATTTCTTTGGAGGATGGCTTACAGATAAAATTCAGCCTATGCCAGCGAGTGCAGTGATATTTACCTCCATGATAAGTATTCTTCTATTAGTCTTTTTCTTCTCAGGGACTCTTGAAGTGGCGTGGGTACTCACTTTTTTCTGTGCTATTATAGCCATGTCGGTAGGAGCACCATTGAATATTATTATGTTTCGGGCAGCACCACGAGCACAGATGATGGGAGCTGCTTTCATGCAAGCAGCCTTTAATCTTGCTAATACTCTGGGTGCTTATTGGGGAGGAAAACCCTTACAATGGGGGTATACAAGTAATTACCCTTCTTTAGTAGGAGTAGCTATGGCTTCTACGGGCTTTCTTTTCGCGTTACTTCTGTATAGAAGATATGGGACACTTTTTAGAAGTTAATTTCCTCTCTTTTTCCTCTTTTATATACTTAAGTTTTTATAAAAGTTACAGAGTAGAAGTGAGAGAATAATATTATTTCTCTGGCTTTTAGAAATTATTTAGAATTTGTATAACTTTATAAAACGACAATAATCATGGAATATGATTTGATAATTAAAATGTTATTTATTTTTTAGTATAGGTATTATCTATATTAATAAGTAGGATTATTGTTTTTATATTTATTTTATCACAAAAGAGTTTTATGTATTCTTTTTTTGTATCTTTGTTGCAATGAAAAAAGTGACAAGTAGCATAGCTATTCTTTTGAGTATTGTCTTTTTAGTTAATACTTTACTTAGTGGGGTTTATCTCTCTTATTTCCTGCTAAGTAAGAGAGATTTTGTGGCTACTTATTGCAAAAATAAAATGTATCCTGAGCGGCATTGTGAGGGATCTTGTAAGTTTGCTCAAGTTACTAAGGAACAGACAGATTCTTCTACCTCTGAAAAGAAGACAATTACTATGCCAGAGGTTTTCTTTCAAGAATTTCCAAAGTTAGTCTTCATAAAACACTTTTCAAAGGAGATAATCCACAATTATCACTATACTCCTTTGAGCCTACAGGAAGTTATTCATATAATGCTTCGTCCACCAATTAGTCTGTTAGGAGTCAAATTCTAACCAGCTAATATTAAATTAGGTATAATATATAATTTAAAAAAAGATGAAGCGATTCAAATATATAACTGTAGCTGCTTTAGCAGTAGCTATCTTATTTTCTTGTTCTAAAAAAGACGATGATAAGCCCACACCTCCGCCCACTCCACCCATTCCTACTTTGAAGACAGTAGCAGAAGCTAAGGTGAGTAATTATACCGTACGACTACAGAATACTTCAGGCACTTTTGTAATGGGGTACAATGACATTACCCTTTCCGTTACCGATGCTACCAATAAAGAAGTAATCTTGGAAGCCGCTACTTTTACACCTTGGATGGATATGTACAAAAGCGATGGTAAAGGAGGCTTTACCAAAGATATTATGCATACTCATACCTGCCCTCATACCGCTTTGACTAAAGAGGGTAATGTATGGAAA
This sequence comes from Capnocytophaga sp. G2, assembly GCF_035282625.1. Taxonomy (NCBI): domain Bacteria; kingdom Pseudomonadati; phylum Bacteroidota; class Flavobacteriia; order Flavobacteriales; family Flavobacteriaceae; genus Capnocytophaga; species Capnocytophaga sp. G2. Next base: position 181,087 of record NZ_JAYKBU010000001.1, read on the forward strand.
TCCCAAGCGTTATTCCAGATGATAACCGCCCCTTCAGGGGTGTGGTTTGGGAAAGTTACTTTTAAGGTAGCAGGCAAGGAGCAAACACTTGACCGCTTGGATTTCGTTGTAAAACCTCAAACCAATAAAGCTTTAGGGAAAGTAGGGCGCTTTAGAGTCTTCACCCCTGGAGGCAATCCCAAGGGACAAATGCACCTATATGCATTGGTAGCTCCTGAAAATCCAAAATCAGGAGAAAATGAAGTGGCATTAGGCATCTGGAAGATGGAAAACATGAAGAACTTCCCTAAGGTAACTGATTGGGTAGTAGAGGTAAAGGTAAGTGAAAAAGGAAGTACAACGGCACTTTCTACCACTACGCTTCGTTACGAACGCAATTTCTATAGAGGCAAAGTATCCTACCCGAAGGCAGGGGAATATACCCTTACTTATACTCTCAAAGATGCTCAAGGACAGGTAATACAACCTAAGGATAGTGATAAAAAGGATATTTCTATAGCCACTATGATTCAGTTCTAATCATTTTCCTAACCCCTGAAGAGGGGCTATGACCAATGATAAATGACCAGTCCCTTAGAGATTGGTCATTTATCATTATATTAGGGTTTTTGTGCCATAATTGCCACCGCGTCAAGATTTTCTTGATGTTTTCGAAAACAAGCTTTCATCTTCTTAATCTGTTTTCTTATTTCAGGGAAACGAAGTAGATTGAAAGTAACCAGTAGTACCCTGAGCCAGCCCTCATCCTGAATCATACGGCTACGTTCTAAAAGGAGCATAGGATTATGTTCTACCTTGATTACTTTAAAGCCTTGTTCTTCCAAAAGAGATGTCCATTCAGCTGTAGTCATAGGGCGGGCATGTACGCGAATAGTCTCGCTTAGCTCTTTGTAAATATCTTCTTTGACAGCTTCCTCTACATCATCGGGCTTAATACCCAGTTCATGTATGCCATAATAGCCACCGCTTTTAAGGATACGGAAAGCCTCTCCTATGATCGCCTTTTTCTGCTCTAAAGGCTGCATAGTAAGCATTGCCTCACCATATACTTTGTTGGCATAGGCATCGGGAAGGGTACTTTGGGCAGCATTGGCATTGATGATTCTTGCCTTATTGTACTTGATACGTTTGCGTGCGATGGTGGCAGCCTCTTCATTGAGATCCACTCCTATATAGCTCTTTGGTTGATAGCCACAGGCAATATTAGCTGTAAACCCCAGACCTGGAGCAAACTCTACTATGTCATCTTTGGAGGTAATTCCAAGTCCTGCAATGAGTTTCTCGGTGAGTTCTCTTCCTCCTGGGCGTAATACACGTTTGCCCAATTTAGCGAGCATCCAATGTCCCTGGTGCTCATTGAATTTATTCTCTGTTTGCATAAGGATTATATTTGTACTTCGCAAAGGTACAAAAAAAGAGATAATAATCTTTATTTATTTTGAATAAAATTAAATAATAAAGAATACCATCAATGATTAATTTTCCCTTATGTTATTAACTATTAGTTATTGGTCATTATTTCATCTTCTTCCAATCCTTCAAAAGGGACATTTTCATATTGATTAAAGACCTTCAGAGTATCGTTCTTTGGAGAAAGGAAATCATAATCACTACGTAAGGAAGCCTCCTGTATGCCCAGCCAATGAGCGAATCCGTCCAAGAATCGGAAAGCAGACTTGTTCGCTTTGACTACTTTATGCTGGGTATCATCACTGGAAAGGAGTACGAAAGGCACTTGGTAGCAAGCCTTATTAGGGTTAGTATCACCGTGGGTAAGGGAGGTGAACATGGAATTTCTATCCTGAGTCATCAGCCCATGATCAGAGAAATAAAGTATACTGAAGGAATCTCCATTTTTTTGTAGAAGTTCATGAATGTCTTTTAGTAATGTATCTGTTTGTTCAATAGTCTGTATATAAGCAGAAATTTTTCGATTGTAATAGTTGTAATGAATAGGATGTTCCAAACGGGATTCAAAATTCACATGGGATCCCATGATGTGGAGGATAAAAAGTCGTGGAGAATGGCTTTTTTTATGAAGATATTTACTAAAAAGAGGTAGAAGAATACTATCATGGTAATTCATGGAAGCATAGTCTCCTTTTTTGGTAAATTCCTTATGATCGCATAGGAAAGCTAACTTAGCAATAGGAGTATCAAACTCTCCTGTTAATCCTTGATTAGATAACCAAAAAGTTTCAAATCCTGCATTTTTGGCTAAAGAGATAAGATTATTTGCATAAATAAAGTCCTTATCTCCTTTCATTTGCATAAAAGAACGTAGCAGAGAGGCGGTTGTATTGGGCGCTGTGGCTGTATAGCCGTCAATTACCGTACCGTATGCCTTGTCCAAGAAGGGAGTGTTCTCTTCGGGAAAGCCATAAAGGTGCATATAATCCTTTCGGACGCTTTCTCCTATGATCAAGACATAATTCTGGTATGGAGGTTGGGTCGCAGTAATTTGCCAAGCAGGAGTTCCCTCTATACCCTTACTCAGTTCTTCTTTAAGGGCTTGGTATTCTTGTATATTGTCATAGATAGAGGCATAAAAAGAGATAATAGCTGTACGAGAGGCTGACCACTTGAAGGCTTGGTATTCTTTCATCTTGGCTAAAGGACGGTAGAGAGTTAGCCCAATAGCCAATATAGCTATGACTGCTGTGATTAAGTTTTGCTTCTTATTGTGAAGATAAATCTTTTTCTTTCCTAAATAGAGGATATAGCCCCCAAAGAGTAAGGTAAGTAATGAAATGGCATAAGAGTAGAGTGGAAGAGACTGTACAAACTCCTTGGATTCCTGTAGGTCTGTTTCAAAGAAAGCTCCAATCATGGTAACAGGAGGATGTCCAAACCAAATAATCTGAGGAAGAAAGAGTACACAAGTGATCAATACGAAAAGGAATACGACAAAAAAAGACCAGTAAGAAAGTCTTCTCAAAGTAAGGAAAATAAAGAAAGTTGCCAATATACCATAAAAAGCAGGTCCCATATCCAAAGCGAAGGGAATACCCACAGAAAAGAGCATCAAAAGCCATTCAAAGGCATATTGCTTGAAGAAAAGAATTATTTTTAATATCATTATTAATTCAATGATTGAACAGAACTCAAAGGTACAATTTTTTTTGTTACAATCAAATGGCTATCCCATAAATATTTTTATTTTTTTAAACAATTATAATAAATATATTTATTTTTTATTTTATAAAATAATCGTATTTTTGTGCTGTTATTTTATAAAAAATATTACTTTAAAAACTTATAGTACATGAGATTTGAGACTGTTGCAATACATGGGATTCGTACCACAGAAAAAGAAGTAAAAGAATGGGGAAGCTGTATTAACATGGCTTCTACCTTTCAACTTAAGGAATTTGGTGTAACACAGGAGTTTGAGTACAGTCGTATCTCCAACCCTACTTGTAAGGAGTTTGAAACACTAATTGCCAAATTAGAAAGAGGTAAACATGGTTTTGGCTTCTCTTCGGGCATGGCTGCTTCTACTTCACTCTTTACGATCTTTGAGGCAGGCGACCATTTTGTGTTTGGCTTGGATATCTATGGAGGGACTTTCCGTATTATGAAGGATATTTTTGCCAAATTTGGTTTAGAAGCTACTTATGTGGATACTACCGATTTGGATAATATTCGCAAGGCGATACGTCCTAACACTAAGGGAATTTTCATAGAGACACCTTCCAATCCGCTCTTGGATGTTACCGATATACGTGGTACGGTGGCTATTGCTAAGGAGCATGGGCTACTGACTATGGTGGATAACACTTTCCTTTCCCCTTACTTGCAACGTCCTTTAGAACTCGGAGCAGATGTGGTTGTACATAGTGCGACCAAGTACCTCGGTGGGCACAACGATATTATCGCAGGGGCGATGGTAGTGAATGATGATACTCTTGCTGAGAAAATACGTTTTGCTCAGGGGGCTATAGGGGCAATGCTCTCCCCCTTTGATAGCTGGCTTCTCATACGTAGTATCAAGACCTTGAAGGTACGTATGGATTATGCACAAGCCAATACTCTCAGGCTCATAGATTTCCTCCAGGGACACCCTGCCGTGGAAAAAGTATATTATCCTACCCTGCCTACCAACAAAGGCAAGGCTATCCAGGAAAGTCAAGCCTTGGGAGCAGGAGCTGTGTTTTCTTTTGTAATGAAGGACGAGAAGAAGGTGAAAACTTTCTTTGAGGCACTTCGTGTGGCGCTTTTTGCAGTGAGTTTAGGCGGAGTGGAAACGCTTGTTACTCATCCCAGTACTTATACTCATACGGAGTTCCCTGAAGAGGAAAAAGTAGCACGCGGCGTTACCCAAACTTTGGTACGTGTAGCGGTAGGCTTGGAAAATATAGAGGATTTGATAGCCGATTTTAGGCAAGCATTGGAGAGGTGAAAAGTGAAAAACGAAGAATGAAAAATAATTAATGACCCTAATGAACATTAATCATTAAACATTATTTTCGTATTTTTGTACTCTAAAATAGAAAGAAATGCAAGCCTACAAAGACCTTCTTAATCATATTCTTACTCATGGACATAGTAAGGATGACCGTACGGGAACAGGGACGATCAGTGTTTTTGGTTATCAATTTCGCTGTAATCTCCAAGAAGGATTCCCTCTACTCACTACAAAGAAGATACATCTGAAATCAGTTATCTATGAGCTGTTATGGTTTCTCCGTGGGGATACAAATATTCATTACCTCACCGAACACGGGGTGCGTATTTGGAATGAATGGGCAGATGAAAAGGGTGATTTAGGACCCATATATGGGGCGCAATGGCGTAATTGGAATAATGAAGGGATAGACCAAATAGCCCAAGTACTCCATACGCTTAAGACCAATCCCGATAGTCGCCGTATGGTAGTCTCGGCTTGGAATCCATCAGTTATGCCTGATACTTCAGTTTCCTTTGCTGAGAACGTAGCACATAACAAGGCGGCACTACCTCCCTGTCATGCGCTGTTTCAGTTCTATGTAATGGAAGGGAAGCTCTCCTGCCAGCTCTACCAGCGTAGTGCCGATGCTTTCTTAGGGGTGCCGTTCAATATTGCTTCCTATGCCTTGCTTACCCAGATGATGGCGCATGTTACTGGGCTGCAAGTGGGGGATTTTGTCCATTCCTTTGGCGACTTACATATCTATAAGAACCATTTGGAGCAGGTAGAGTTACAACTCAGTCGTGAACCGCGCCCACTTCCTACTATGAAACTTAACCCTCAGGTGAAAGATCTTTTCGCTTTTGACTACCCCGATTTTACCCTTGAAGGCTATGACCCATACCCTACTATAAAAGGGAAAGTCTCTGTATAGTGAAAAATGAAAAGAGACCAGTGGAAAGTAACTAATGAAAACAACAGAAAAGCAACAACGTAAAGAAGTCCAAAAGGTGTTTGCTCAAGAGAAGTTGGACAACTTTAGGGCTTCGTTACCTATGGAAGAAAAGTGCTTTTTGGCACTTTTCTATTATTTAGAAAAGGCTTTGCAGAGGGTACCCTGTGACCATACCCTAAGGTATACGACACTTTTTCTTACAGAAAACAAGGTTTCTGATCCAGAAAAAGTAGTCGACTGGCTTACCTCCAATGGAGGGTATTGTGATTGTGAGGTACTCTACAATGTAGAAGAACAGTTTGATTATTTAGAGAATACCTCTTATGAAGCGCCTCTTAAGCTTAATAAGTTAGAGAAGAATATTTTAGAGAAGAAAAAGAAAATTAAGGAATTTCCTTCAAAATTTGATTTTCCATTTTCCTCAGCTCCTGCCCCATGGAAACTATCCCAAAAGGAAGTGCAAGGAAAGCAGGAGTATCTACTTCAGTTAGGGAAAGGATTCAATGCTTGTATAGTGATGCTAAGATTGGATTTCCCCAAAGAAAAACTCGCAGAAGAGGGTTATTTTCTCTCTCAGTGGAAAACCTTTACAGAAATCAAGTCTCCTAAAGGGTTGGAACAAGAAATATTGGAAGTAGAAGCTTATCAATATATTGTCGTTAAATCCAAAGAATATACGCCGGTTATTATCTTTGTACTTCCTAAGGAGAATAAGCGAGGTTATTTAGTGGTACAGACAGAACTCTCTCGTTATAGAAATGATCTAAAAGAAATAGAAAGATTGCTTAAGGAATAAAAAATAAAAGAGAGCTTTCGCCCTCTTTTACCAATTCTAACCACAAAATCTAATATATGAAAAACAATTTATTTCCCCTTTGTTTTCAGTTGCAAAGGTACAACATTTTTTGCATCTAACAATAGATTTATATCATTTTTTTCTATTTCAATATAGAAAAAAACTATATATTACGAAATTAAAGCAAACACTTTACCTGGAAGTGGGCGAATGATTCCTTTCATTTCTATCTGAAAAAGTAGATTGGAGAGTTTATGTATAGGGAATGAACATTCTCTTGAAAGGTCATCTAAAGTCTGTTTGCCATGTTCTTTTAGATAGGTAATTATTTTTTCTTCCTCTTCGGAGAGTTCTACAAAGAGTTCAGCAGCTATGGGTTTAGCAGAGGTTTCTTCTATTTCCCATCCCATATAATACACCAAGTCAGCAGCGGAGGTAATAAGTCGTGCTTTGTCGGTTTTTATTAATTGATTACAACCTTGGCTATAGGTGTCATCAGCTCTACCAGGAATAGCAAAGACATCCCGGTCGTATGAAAAAGCCATATCAGCAGTGACAAGGCTTCCCCCTTTAAGGGCAGATTCTATTACTACAGTAGCATCGGAAAGCCCTGCAATAATACGGTTACGTCCGATAAAATTCTTGCGATCAAACTTACTTTTATGCCAGAACTCTGTGATAAATCCTCCATTATTTTTTACTTCGCTTACATACTTCTTGTGGGATGCTGGATAGATGATATCCAATCCATGTGCTAAACAGGCGATAGTTTGTAAACCATTGTTCATAGCAGCCTTATGGGCGGTGATATCCACCCCATAGGCAAAACCACTGATAATCACTAAATCCTCTAAAGCAGAGAGTTCTTCTATAAATTTTTCACAAAAGGCTCTTCCGTAGGAGGTAACTTGGCGAGTGCCTACAATACTCAGGGTCTTTTTATTTTTTAAGTCTATATTTCCATTATAGAAGAAGATGATAGGAGCATCTATAATTTGTTTAAGATTGGCAGGATAATCCGGATCAAAAAAAGTATAGTATTTAATGTGGTTATCTTGGATATATTGCCATTCTCTTTCTGCTTCTTTACGATGGATAGGGTCAAAAAGATTTTTTAAAATAGTACTTCCAATCCGTTCAATATGGGCTATTTTATGTTTTTTCTCCTTATAGATAGCCGAAGGGCTTCCACAATGAGCAATAAGTTTTTTAGCCGTAATATCTCCTATATTAGGAGTATGCTGGAGAGCGAGTAAGGCAAGGAGGTCTTCTTCTTTCATATCCTATTAATAATCAAGGTAATCACCTCCTGTATAGTTTTCTGGAGTAATTGCTTTGAGTTCAGCTTTGAGTTCATCAGAGACTGTAAGGGAATTAATAAACTCATGGATAACCTGTTCGTTAATTTTCTGATAAGTACGGGTAAGCCCCTTGAGTGCTTCATAGGGATTAGGATAGCCTTCACGTCGTAAGATTGTTTGTATGGCTTCGGCAACTACAGCCCAATTATCATGCAAGTCATCATAAAGTTTGTCTTGGTTAAGGATAAGTTTGTCCAACCCCTTGAGGGTAGAGGTTATAGCAATAAGAGTATGAGCAAAGGGTACTCCTACATTGCGCAGTACTGTACTATCGGTAAGGTCGCGTTGAAGTCGAGAGACGGGTAGTTTTCTAGAGAGATGTTCTAATAAGGCATTAGCAATACCAAGGTTTCCTTCAGAGTTTTCAAAATCAATAGGGTTCACCTTATGAGGCATGGCAGAAGATCCTACCTCTCCTTCTTTGATACGTTGTTTGAAATAATCCATAGAGATGTAAGTCCAAATGTCTCTATTAAAGTCTATCAAGATAGTATTAATACGCTTAAGTAGGTCAAATAAAGCAGCTAAATGATCATAATGTTCTATCTGGGTCGTAGGGAAGGAATGGTAAAGACCTAGAATGTCTTCCACAAAGTGTTTACTAAAACTTCTCCATTGGATAGTTGGGAAGGCTACTTTATGGGCATTATAGTTACCTGTAGCTCCTCCAAACTTAGCTGCATGTTTGAGGGTGGAGAAGTACTGAAGTTGTTCTCTGAGTCGTACTGAGAATACTTTCATCTCTTTGCCCAAACGAGTAGGAGAGGCTGGCTGTCCATGGGTACGGGCTAGCATAGGGATATCCTTCCATTGCAGAGCAAGGGTTTCTATCTTTTGAACAAGAATTTCTATCTGAGGAAGGTAGGTACCCTTTATAGCTTCTTTGATGGAAAGAGGAATAGCTGTGTTATTGATATCCTGTGAGGTGAGCCCAAAGTGTATAAATTCCTTATAGGGATGCAAGGATAGGTGGTCAAATTGTTGCTTGAGGAAGTATTCCACTGCCTTTACATCATGATTGGTAATTTGTTCTATTTCTTTGATTCTAAGAGCATCTTCTGTAGAGAAACTTGTATAAAGGTTTCGTAGGATTTGAAAATTCTCCTTATTGAAAGAAGCCAATTGAGGCAAAGGTATTTCACATAGGGCAATAAAGTATTCTACTTCAATACGCAAGCGGTATCGGATAAGGGCTTGTTCAGAGAAATAAGCCTGTAAAGTTTCTGTTTTGGAGGCATAGCGTCCATCAATGGGAGAGATAGCGGTTAAGGACATTTTACTAAAAATTAGAAAAGGCAAATATACTATTTTTTCTCCATTGCAGAAAGTCTTTTTTGCTTTTTCTATCCTAAGGCTACATCCATAACCATCATCACGACAAAACCAATAAGAAATCCAATTGTGGAAACGTCCGTATTACGACTTTGTTGGGACTCAGGGATGGTCTCCTCCACTACTACATAGATCATTGCTCCAGCAGCAAAAGCCAATGCATAAGGTAGTACAGGGGTGAAAAATACCACAGCGAAGGCACCTAATACTCCTGCTATAGGTTCTACAATAGCCGAGAGTTGTCCATAGAAAAAACTTTTCCAACGGTTCAACCCTAACCGGCGTAAAGGCATAGATACAGCCACTCCTTCTGGAAAGTTCTGCAGACCGATTCCTATGGCTAAGGTTACTGCTCCAGTGATGGAGGCTTCAGGAATGCCAGCAGCTACCCCTCCGAAGAGTACTCCTACAGCCAAACCTTCAGGAATGTTATGTAGAGTAATCGCCAATACTAGTAGGGTGGTACGTTGCCAGGAGGATTTTACTCCTTCAGTTTGCTTGAAATTAGGATGAAAGTGAGGTAAGATTCTATCTAAGACATAAATAAAAAGTGCCCCTGATAAGAAACCTATAACAGCGGGTAATACCTTAACGAAGCGCTCTCCTTCACTCATTTCAATGGAAGGAATAAGTAAGCTCCATACACTGGCGGCTACCATTACTCCTCCGGTGAAGCCAAGCATACCATCCATTACTAATTTGTTGCTACTCTTAAAAAAGAAAACCAAAGCAGCTCCCAGGGCAGTAACGCCCCAAGTAAAAAGAGTTGCATATAAAGCGGCTAATACAGGATTGATGCTGCTTAGATAGTTTATAATTGAAGAAATCATGTTAGTTTTGAATTTTGAGTTGTTAGGGCTTTAGATAATTAGATAATGACTGATAAAAAGGTCAATTAACTTATTGGTTCATTAATCGTTGTCTTACCACTTCATACAGAAAAGCACCACAGGCGACGGATACATTAAGAGAGGATGTTTCTCCCTGTAGGGGAAGTTTGGCTTTCTCGTCCAAGACCTTAAGTACCCCTTTGCTGATGCCAGTGTCCTCTGCTCCCATGACAATAGCTAAAGGTTCAGAGAGGGAGAAATCATAGAGAAGGGAAGAGGCTTTTTCGGTAGCACCGAGAACCTTGATTCCACTGCCTTGTAGATAGTAGATAGCATCAATCAGGTTATCCACCTTACACAGAGGTAAGTTGAAGATTGCTCCTGCAGAGGTTTTGACCATGTCCTCTCCTATGGAGGCACTGCCTTGCTTGGGAAGGAGGATACCGTTTACCCCTGTACATTCAGCCGTACGAATGATTGCTCCTACATTGCGTACATCACTCAAATGATCCAGAATAAGGAACAAAGGTACTCTCCCACTTTCTATAGTGGAAAGAACAAGCTCCTCCAAAGGGACAAACTCTACTGGAGAGAGCAAGGCTACTATTCCTTGATGGTTGCCTCGGGTAAGGCGTTGGAGTTTCTCAATAGGAACATAAGAATGAGGAAGATGATAGGTCTCTACAAGGGATAATAATTGGGAGAAAAGCGCTCCCTTAAGTCCCTTTTGAATAAAGATTTTATCAATAGTCTTTCCAGCTTCAATAGCTTCTATTACAGGATGTAAGCCAAATATTTGCGTATTCTTCATAAAATTATTTCTCACGCATATTTACTATACTATCTACTATATAAACAGTATTTCCTCTCCAAGGGACTGTATTGTGATATTCTTTATAGTGAAGGTCAAAATATTTGCCGCTATTAACTTCTAATTGTTTGAATATCTTTTTATCTTCAATAGAGAACTCAAATTCATTACTTTGCATGCCGTTACCTGTAGTAGTTTTGGCAAAACCTTCTTGGATGAGCTTTCCCTCGTAAGTTTTGAAAAGATCTCCTTTGTATACAGCATAGTTTAAATAACCTGATTTTACTCCTTCTCCAAAGACGAAAAAATAGCGCATATATAACCATCCTCCTAATATAAGGAATAGGATGGGTAAGCCAATGAGTAGTACTTTTTTCATTTATAATAGATATTAATGACTGAGATTCTTTAAATTAATAACTTCCTGTTGGGTCAATGGGCGCCAATGTCCTCGAGGAAGGTCTTTTTTAGTAAGTCCAGCGAAAACTACTCTATCGAGCTTTTCTACCGTATAACCTAAGGACTCAAAGATACGACGGACAATACGATTGCGTCCACTATGGATTTTTACTCCTATTTCATTATGAGGAGCTCCCTCCACAAAACTGATATCATCCACTTGAATGAAACCATCCTCAAGGGTAAGCCCTTCTTGGATTTTGTGAAAGTCGGGGAGTGCGAGTTTTTTGTCCAATATTACATGGTAAATCTTACGTACACCATGAGAAGGATGAGTAAGTTTCTTTATTAAATCTCCATCATTGGTCAGAAGCAAGAGCCCCGTAGTAAGCCTATCAAGCCTACCTACAGGCTTTATATTACCTTGTGCAGCTCCTACTACAAGTTCCATAACTGTTTTACGTCCTTTCTCATCTTGGGTGGTGGTAATGAAACCCTTAGGTTTGTTCAGCAGGATATATTCCTTTTTCTCAGCAGAGATGTTTTTGCCATCAAATTTTACTATGTCATTGGGTTGCACCCTGTACCCCAATTCTGTCATAGGTTTGCCATTGACTTCTACATTTCCAGCAGTAATATAGCGATCTGCCTCACGGCGAGCACAGATTCCGGCATTGGCTATATATTTGTTTAAGCGAATGCCTTTACTATCATCGGTTGTGTTAGGGACGGGAGATTTCTTCTTATTGCTAAAGGAATTTTCCTTATTCTCAAAGCGTTTCTCCTTGTAGGATGTTCGTTTTTCTTTGGGAGCAGAATATTTTTCTTTTACATATTTAGGTTTTTCTTCCTTACGTTTCTTAAGAGTGGTTTGCATAGGGTATAAATTTTGCGCAAAAGTAAGAAATATTTATTACCTTACCAAACATTTACTTCCATTTCCAATTGGATGTTAAAGCGTTTTTTTACCTGTCCTTGTATATAATGAGCAAGGGAGAGAATATCCTCTCCTGAGGCATTGCCATAGTTGACCAATACTAAAGGTTGTCCTTTATGGACACCTACTTGCCCTATTCGGTAGCCCTTAAGGTCACAACTTTCAATAAGATAGGCGGCAGGAATTTTCTCTTGTGTTACAGATACCCAATAATGAGGGAGTTCAGGGTATGTTTTCTGTAATGAGAGGAAGTGTTCACGAGAGATTATTGGATTTTTGAAGAAACTACCACTATTACCCAATTCTATAGGGTTAGGAAGCTTGCTTTGTCTAATTTGCTTGATAACTTGTGAGATGTGAGCAGGAGTTTCTTCCCATCCTTTTTCAGTAAGGAGCGCTTTAATATTGCCATAATGTGTCTTGAAGAAATGCTCTTTCTTTGTTAAGCATAAGGTGACAGAAAGAATGATATACCGTCCTTTGCTTTGTTTGAACAGTGAATCCCTGTATCCGAAGTTACAATCATTCTTATAAAAGATAACTTTTTGTTTGCTTTCCCTATCAATAGCCTCACAGGAGTGAAAAGCATCCTTAAGTTCCACTCCATAGGCGCCTATATTCTGTACAGGAGCCGCTCCTACACTGCCATAGATAAGAGACAGGTTCTCTACGCCTCCGTAATTTCTTAAGACACAATAATCCACAAGCTCGCTCCAGACTTCTCCTGCTTGTGCTTTAAGCCAAATATGAGAATTGTTCTCTCTTTCTGTAGTGATACCTTTCTGTGTTATTTTTAACAAAGGAGTTTTTACCTCTTGGGTGAGTAAGATATTGCTTCCTCCTCCTAATACTTTAAGAGTTGGATAGGAGGTAAGAGCCTCTAAGATATCTTTTTCATCAGAAGCCTCTATAAGTATATCTGCTTTTTGATTAATACCAAAAGTATTATAGGGCTTTAAGGAAATATGTTCGTATAGCTTCATAGGTTATTAGGTTTAGAAACGATTTTCAAGTTCGTTAAAAGGGAATTCTATGTATATTTTTTTACCAAAAGGGCTTACTTGTGTCTCTTTGCAAGAGAAAAGGTCATATACTAACTGCTCTTGTTCTTCAGGAGAGAGGGACTGACCTGCTTTTATAGCAAGGCTTTTGGCAAGATTCTTGGCTAAGGATTCCCTTTGGGAGAGTTCTTCCTGAGGAATGTCCTCCATTGCCTTTTCCAAGAGCTGGCGAAGGATCTCTTCTACTTGACTTTCCTTAACTAAGGGAGGAAGTCCTGTAAAACGTATTTTGTTCTGCTCAATTTCCAGTAGGAATCCTGCCCTATTTAGGGATGAGGTAAGCGATTGCAGAGAGAGAATCTCGACAGGAGAGAATTCAAATTCTAAAGGGAAAAGCAAGGATTGACTGATACTTCCTCCTTGAGAAATACTCTTATAAAAACGCTCATAAAGGATACGCTGATGTGCTCGTGATACATGGATGAAAAGAACCTTATCCTTCAGATAAGTGATTATATATTTTTTCTGAAAATATAGAATAGTTTGTACTTTAGTTTCCGTCTGGACTTCTATAAGAGAGGAAAGAGGAACTTCTTCTTTTAAGGATTCATTTACCTTAGAAGGGAACCCTGTGTAGAGAGCTTCCCACTGGGGGGCATTTCTATTAGAAGCAAAAGAGAATGGAGGATTATTCCTTTTAGAAGAGACATCTTTTTCCTCCATTTTGAAAGGATTAAAATTCCTATCTACTTGGTAAGTAGGTATTTTAGCTTCCTTATCTTTGTAGGAATAAGGGACTTCCTGACTTTCATCTAAGGAGAAATCAATCGTAGGGAGTACTTGGAATTGTCCTAAACTATGCTTAACTGTTGAACGAAGTAAAGCATAAATAGTATGGTCATTGTCAAACTTTATTTCTGTTTTAGTAGGGTGTATATTGATGTCAATATGCTTGGGGTCAATCTCCAAGTAAAGGAAGTATTCTGGCTGTTCCCCTTCCTTGAGGAGGCCTTCGAAAGCACTCACTACCGCATGGTGTAGGTATCGGTTCTTAATAAAGCGATGGTTGACCATGAAAAATTGAAGAGACTTATTCCTTTTAGGCGAATTTTTACTAATAAATCCTTGTATGTTAACTACTTCTGTTTGTTCTTCTACAGGAACTAATTGTTCATTAAGGCGAGAGCCAAATACCTGTACAATACGTTTTCTTAAAGAAGTAGGAGGTAGATTAAATTGCTCAACATCATTGTGGAATAACCAAAAGTGAATGTCAGGATGAGCTAGTACTACTCGGTGGAATTCGTCCAGGACATGTCTTAGCTCTACGGCATCGGATTTGAGAAAATTGCGCCTTGCAGGAACATTGAAAAAGAGATTCTTTACAGCAATAGAAGTCCCTTTGTTGGTAACAATGGGATATTGATCAATAATTTTATTTCCTTCTATAGTAATGGCGGTTCCTATCTCTTGTCCTTCTTCAGAGGTGATAAGTTCCACCTGAGCGATAGCAGCGATAGAAGCTAAGGCTTCTCCACGAAAACCTTTTGTATGGAGAGAAAAAAGATCATCAGTGGTGCGAATTTTTGAGGTAGCATGCCGTTCAAAAGCTAAACGGGCATCCGTGGGGGACATGCCAGTACCATTATCTACAACTTGTACTAAGGTACGTCCTGCATCCTTGAGGAAGAGTTTTATCTGAGTGGCTTGTGCATCAATGGCATTTTCCAAAAGCTCCTTTACAGCAGAAGCAGGACGTTGAATGACCTCTCCTGCCGCGATTTGATTAGCTACATTGTCAGGAAGCAATCGTATAATATCAGACATTCAATAAGATAAATTTAATTTGTAAAAAACTGTAATTCAGTAGAGTTTATTTTCTCAGTAAGGAAGATAAGTTAAAATCAAAAAGATAGTAGGTAGTCAGTAGCAGTAATAGGAGAATTATCCAAAATAAGCGATTGGAACTTACCTCAGGCTTACGGTTACTCTTACGCATATTCTCCCATTTCTTACGCAAAGTATATCCTCTTAACTGGTGTTTTGGGATGCTAAATCCTCCTCGTTCTTCTATTTCCTGATAGTAACGAGGCTTATAGGAAAATTGTTTAATTTTCGGAACTTTAAAAAAATTGATTTTCACTTTCTCCTATTTATACGGGTGCGAAAATACAATTTTTTTACCTAAAAAAATAGAGAAATTTATTAACAATCATAAAGAAAGGGCGATAAATATGCTTTATAAAGAATGTATCAAAATAAATTCATAAAAAGAATTGTTTTTTCTTATTAAAAGTATTATATTTGCAAGGTCAAAAAATATAAAAGAAATTTGATTTAAAATAGCTTGTAATGAGTTAATTTTAAGAATAATCATTCATGTAGGACAAAAACAATATAAGACAATGAGAAATCTATTTTTAGTAACATTTGCTTGGCTGATGATGATAGCCATTATAGGAAGCGTCATTTATTCCATGATGTTCATAACTTTAATGTATGCTCGTAATGAAGGGCTTCAGTTCCTCTCAAATTGTTTTACAGGAGTGCTTTTGATTCCTGCTTATAAGGGGTTGAGCTATATTCATAGCCTGTGGGCTAAGAGCCTTAAGGAATACCGAGAATATTCTTTGGAGGACAGGAATCCTGTAGAGGTGCCCTTCTTTAAGGAACCCGCATTAAAAGGTCAAGTAGCAGTTAATGAACATCCCTTCGTGAACTATAAGGTACCACAGAAAGGGCATGAAGAATATCAATATGTAGATGTAAACAGAGAAATGGAAAAAATCCTCTCTTCTGCAGAGGAGAAACTTAGTAAAATGAAATCTGAAGAGAAGGCTGCTGTTAAGAATGATGATCACCTTACAGAAAAGCCGGTAAAGGCTAAGAGAGGAACTCAAGCAGAAACTCCCTCTGAGAAAGAAGAGAAAGCCTCTCCTAAACAAAAGGCTGCTAAGAAGACTAAAGATAAGCAAACAACCTCACAAAAACGAACAAACAAAAATACCCATCCCCATAAGGATACTACTCCTAAGAAGAAAAAACAATAAATTGCTTAAATGTTTCGTAAGCTTATTACCTATCCTTTTATATGGATAGTACGTTTCTATCAAGTAGCAATTTCCCCGCTGAAGCCTCCCACATGTCGCTTCACTCCCACTTGTTCTTCTTATACATTGGAGGCACTGAGGAAGTATGGGCTTTTCAAAGGAGGAAGGCTTGCTATAAAGCGAATTATGCGTTGTCATCCATGGGGAGGAAGTGGTTATGACCCAGTGCCTTGATTTTATCTACAATTACTTGAGCAAGGAGGGTCTTGCTTTCCACTGTCCAGCCTGCAATATGCGGGGTGAGGATTACATTATCTGCCTTCGTGAGATAAGTGAAGGGTTCAGGGAGTGTTCCTTTAAAAAAGTTCTCAAAGGAGGATTGTTCGTACTCCAGAACATCCAACCCTGCTCCTAATATTTTACCTCTTTGTAGGGCTTGTACTAAGTCGTGAGTGTTTACACTCTTGCCTCGTGCTGTGTTAATGAGCCAAAAATTCTTAGTAAATTGTTCTATAAAGGAGGCGTTAACCATATTAAGGGTTAAGGGAGTCTCTGGAGTGTGCAGACTTACTACGTCTACTTCCTTTTGAAATACTTCTAAGGGTACTTGAGTAGCATTGGCATCACCTACATTTTCCTTGATATCATAACAGAGAACTCTACAGTCAAATCCTCTAAGTTTCTTAGCAAAGGCTTTACCCATATTACCATAACCAATAATCCCCACTGTAAGGGAATCTAGTTCATAGCCGCGATTTTCTTCTCTTAGCCAGAGCCCGCTGCGCACTTCTTTATCTGCTTTTTTAAGTTTGTTAAGTAAGGCAAGTAAAAGAGCTAAAGTATGATTACCTACAGCATTGCGATTACCTTCAGGAGAAGAAATAAGCACAATCCCCTTACTTTTGGCATACTCTGTATCAATATTTTCCATACCTGCTCCCACACGAGCAATAAACTTTAGATGAGTTGCTTTATCTATAAAATCTTTATCAATGCGGAAACGACTGCGAATCACAATTCCATCATAGTTAGCTATTTTTGCTTCTATTTCCTGCTTACTACTTTTGTAATCTGTATCATTCTTAAAACCAGCTTCACTGAGCTGTGTAATCATTAGTGGATGATTACTATCAATATGTAATATTCTCATTTTAGTTGCTTTTTTAATATAGCTTGTTAGTTTTCGGATAAGATATCCTGTCAGAAATATTGTTTTTATTAAGTGAATCTTTGTCTTTGATTTGTATTGAAAGTGGTTGAAGGAATATCGTTATTATTTCTTATCGGTTATAAGGAACTTTCTCTAACTCAATGGGATTAGGGTTTTGTGAGACCCAAAGAGTAGTGAGTTTGCAAAGGTGATGAGAAAGCGTTCCATCATCCTCTAGGATATTTTTCTGGATGTGTGCTACTTCGGTGAGTTGTTCTGTTGTAAGAGAGTTTCCTTGTTTGAGGAAATTTGAAATTATGGAGAGCATCTTTCGATAATCTCTGTCCCAGTTACCCATTCCATTGTGTAGAAGTTCATCATTAATTCTACCAGCAATACGTATCACTTCTCCTTGTAATGTATTAGCTTTACCATTTCCAGGGACAAGCAAATTCCATGCTTGTTCATATTGTTTTTCCCACGTATCCCCCGAGAGTATGATGGGCGATTTGCCATCATGCTGTATGCGTTTTGGCACAGGAGAAACGGCAAAAAGTTGGTATAATGTTTGAAGAGCGGCATTGGTTTGATTCAAGTAATCAGAGTTAAAGTTAGCACGGTGAAACTCAAAATCCTCCCCAATACGGGTTACTGCTTCTTTGGCGAATGGAGTAGGCTTATAACCTGCTTGCAAATAGACCTTAGCCGCTTCTGCAGCTTGGCAAATGTTTCCTCCTTGAACACGGCTAAGCATACGTTCCACTACATCATGTCCCTGGTCATCTTTTGCTTTGATATCTGCTCCTTTTTCGAGGAGGAGTTGAGCTACTTCGGCATGGTACTCAGCAAAGTGTAGAGGGGTATTATGATAAATATCTTGTGCATGAATATCCGCTCCTTTTTCTAAGAGAAAAGTTACCCTTTCTATATCATTCACTTGAGAGTGGTAGAAGAGCGGTGTACGCTCATAGGAATCTTTCATCTCTATATCTGTCCCTTGCTCTAATAGCCACTGCATAAAAGGAATAGGAATGTTATAGAAGCAGAGAGCAGGCTTTTTAATGAAATCACGTTCATAGGCATTCAGTTCACATTTTTCAAAAATTGCTTTGAGTTTCTCTATGTTGCCTTCTTCTATCAAAGAAGAAAAATTGGTAGGAAGAGTTATTCTTTTCTTTGCCATAAGGAGGGTGTTTTTTGATAAAGCAAAGATACATTTTTTCTCTGAAAAGGAGGAAGGATATTTTATTTTTGTATATTATTTGTGAGGATTAAATTGCTATTTCATAATTTTTCTATATATTTGTCATACGAAATAAATAGAACTTACATGAAGCAAGAGACAAACAGATATTCTTGTTGTATGGAGGTTATTTTTTTGTTAATCAGTCATTTACTTATGAAGGTGGCATATAGAAGTAGAAATGAGTTTTCTTAAAATATACCGGATTTTTTCTTCAAACCTTATTATATGATAACATCTCTTACCTCACTGAAGCTCTCTCATATTCTATTTTTGGATATTGAAACAGTTCCTTTGTATTCGTCATATAAGCAACTGTCTCCCTTAGAGCAAAACCTTTGGGAGGATAAAACACGCTATATTCGTCAAGATGTCTCTGCAGAGGACTATTATGAAAGAGCAGGTATATGGGCTGAGTTTGGTAAAATTGTTTGTATATCAGTAGGTTATTTCTTGTTAAAAAATGAGAAACGACAGTTTAGGGTACGTTCATTTACTGGGGAGGAGAGGAATATATTACAGGAGTTTTCTCACTTAATCAGTCAGTTTTTCAATGGGAAGCAATACTTGTTAGCCGCTCATAATGGGAGAGAATTTGACTTCCCTTTCATTGCTCGGCGTATGCTTATTCATCAGCTTCCTATTCCTAATATTCTGCAACTCTTCGGTAAGAAGCCTTGGGAGTTTGCCTTTCTGGATACTTTGGATTTGTGGAAGTTTGGAGACTATAAGCACTATACCTCATTGAATTTGCTTGCCTATATTCTTGGAGTGCCATCTCCTAAGGATGATATTTCAGGAGCTCAGGTAAGGCAGGTATACTATGAAGAAGGGGATATAGCTCGCATTGCTCAATATTGCCAAAAGGATACTATTACAGTAGCACAAATTCTTTTGCGTATGAGGGGAGAACCCTTACTTACAGATGAAGAAATATATGTAATAGAGACAGATAAAAATTGAAAATATTTACCTTACTAATTCCTTTTATCTTCTCCCCAGAGGAGTTTATTACGGAGCGTTTTGAAAAAGTCATTTCCCTCAAGTTCAATTGTTTTTAATAAAAAGGGAGCAAGGCTTATCTTAACAGGAGTTTGGCAAGGAAGTATGGAAGAGCGGGCATCATAAGTTGCTAGATAATAGCCTTCACGATTGGATATATGGAGGGTGATTTCCGTACTATCGGGTATGATAAGTGGGCGTGCATTGAGATTATGAGGGGCAATAGGGGTAAGTACTAAGGTTTTGGAGTGAGGCATAATTACGGGTCCTCCACAACTTAGGGAATAACCTGTAGACCCCGTAGGGGTGGAAATAATGAGCCCATCTGCCCAATAAGAAGTTAAGTATTGTCCATTGAGAAAAGCCTCTACGGTAATCATTGCGGTGGAATTCTGTCGGATAACAGTGATCTCATTCAGAGCGAAGTTCAAAGGAGCAATAGCTTTTCCATTAGTATGGCTAATTTGTAATACGCTTCGCTTATCTACATGATATTTTTGAGCACGGATTTTGGTAAACATATCAGCTACTTCCTCTTGCGAGATGGTGGCAAGGAAGCCTAAGCGTCCTGCATTAATACCTAAGATAGGAATTTGCAGATGCTGTATATAGGTCATTGCCCATAGGATAGTACCATCGCCTCCAATGGTAAGCATAAAGTCAGTATCAGGAGCTAAATCATCTACATTATGAAAGGTATCTATAAAGTAGGAGAGAGGAGTACGCTCTGTAAAGCGATGCAATAGATCTGCCTCCACAAGAATAGTATCCTGGTGAGTGATAAATTCTTCAAAGATAGCTACTAACAGAGAATGATATTCAGGTTTGTATTTTTGAGAATAAAGGGCTATTTTCATTTTTAGTACTATTTTACACGTGCAATTGAAAGTCCATCACGAATGGGTAACAACACAGTTTCCAATAGGGGATGGGTAGCTAATAATTCATTATAAGCCATTAATGTCTGAGTATGTTTGTCATTATCCTTAATCTCCTCCACTACTTTACCGCTCCATAATACATTGTCGGAGAGGATGAGTCCTCCTTTACGCATTTTAGGTAAGAGCGCTTCCAGATATAGGGGATAATTTTTTTTATCAGCATCAATGAAAGCTAAATCCACTTCATTAGGCAGAGAAGGTAATACAGAAAGAGCAGGAGCAAAGTGTTGGACAATTTGTTTGCGGTAATGACTCTGCTCGAAGTATTTATTCTGAATTTCTTCTAATTCCTCATTGACTTCTATAGTATGTAATATGCCTTTTTCACTGAGTCCTTCAGCCAGACAGAGAGTTGCGTAGCCAGTAAAGGTACCTATTTCAATGATATATTGAGGGTGCATAATCTTAGAAAGCAAGCTAAGAAATCTTCCCTGTAGGTGTCCGCTAAGCATACGGGGTTGTAGTACTTTCAAATGTGTTTCACGACCAAGGGCTTTGAGTAACTCAGGTTCTTTTTGGCTGTGTGTATTGGCATAATTTTCTAAATCTTCAGAGAGGAAATGCATGATGAGAGATAATTATAGGGGAAAATAGGGACGTATACAATACGTCCCTATTTGTATGCTTATTTTTGGGTACAAAATTTGTTATTGAATAATAGTCATTTCATCCACAATGTGCTTAGCACCTGCAAAGGTATCAATGCACCAGAGGACATAACGAATATCTACTACAATAGTACGTTGTAGCTTTTTATCAAAAATAACATCACCAGCCATAGCTTCTATATTACCATCAAAAGCAAGTCCGATAAGTTCTCCCTTGCCATTCATTACAGGAGAACCAGAATTTCCTCCTGTAATATCATTATTAGTAAGGAAGCATACATGCATGGTGCCATCTTTGTCAAGATAACGTCCGAAGTCCTTCTTTTCATACATTTCTACAAATTTCTTAGGCATGTCAAATTCTGCATCTCCAGGTTTGTACTTATCAAGTAATGTTTTGAAAGTGGTGTAATAGTTTTTCTTTACATCGCCGTTACGTTTATCAGCAGGGAGTGATTTTACTGTACCATAAGTAAGACGGAGGGTGGAATTAGCATCAGGATAAAGAATAGTACTTATTTTAGAATCACGCATTCCTTTCACATATTTGCGGAAAGCTTTAGCATAAGAATCTTCAAGGGCTATATCTTGTTCAGTTTTCTCATAGTACTTGGTAATTAGTATACGAGAGATTCTTGCTAAGGGGTCATTATTAAGAGCATCTGCGCTTGGATTGTTTAAGAAGCGTTGGAAATTTTCTTTTTTAGTGAAGATACTGTTGGCAAACACTTCATTAGCATACTTTTTAAAATCTCCATTATATTTATTTTTGATTTGTAGTACTTCCTCAGGCACAGAAGATGCTTTGGTAGCATAAAGTTTGAGTCCATCAGAGAAAAGTTCTACCTCTGCAGGGAAATAAGATTCGGCAAAATAGCTATTTAAATCCTTTTCTACACGCTCTTTGATTTGTTCTTTTTCTTCCATAGAGCCAGAGGAAAGGTATTTTTCTAATTGTTTTGCAAGCCCGTTACTCAAGGAAGCAATTCTACTTCCTCTAAGGAACATAAACAAATAGTTATGGTCAGCGGCTTTTAGATTTGTTTTTCCAAAATAGTTAGCCAAATCAGTCAATACATTCCCATATTCAGCTTTGTTTTCAGGTCTGTTTGCCCAAGAAGCAAATTTATTTTCAGCTTTGCGCTTAAGGTCAGCGGTTTTGTGAGCAGTAAGAGCATTAATCATTCCTTGGCGGTTTTTCCAATAGTTAGCTAAACTTGCATAACGAGCAGCATAAATAAGGCGTACCGCCTTGTCCTGATCCATATATTTTTTCATAGCATCCATAGCTGTTTTGGATCCTTCTACCCACGCAGGATAGCCATATTTCACCTGTTGGTCTACCCAATAGGAAGGCACCCATCGGTTAGTACGTCCAGGATATCCTAAAATCATTGCAAAATCTTTTTCTTGTACTCCTTTAAGGCTTACATTTAAGAATTTTTTAGATTTCATAGGGATATTGTTAGGAGAATATTCAGCAGGATTTCCATCCTTATCTGTATAAACACGGAATACGGAGAAATCTCCTGTATGGCGAGGCCATTCCCAGTTATCAGTATCTCCACCAAACTTTCCTACATTTTCAGGAGGAGTACCTACAAAACGAACATCCTTGAAATCCTGATAAACAAAATAGTAGTATTCATTTCCTTGAAAGAAAGGACGTACAGAGACTACATACTTACCTCCCTCACTGTTTTCTTTTTGAATTTTTTCTATTTCGCGGTTTAGAGCTGTTTCACGTTCTTTTTCAGTCATAGAAGGATTTACGACAGAGAGCATTCGATTGGTTACATTGTCCATACGAACAAAGAAACGAACATAGAGGCTCTTAGGAGGAAGTTCATCTGCTTTAGTTTTTGCCCAATAGCCATCTTTTAAGTAGTTGTGCTCTGGGGTTGAGAGTCCAGCAATAGCTCCATAACCACAATGGTGGTTAGTAATTACAAGACCATCAGGAGAAATGATACTAGCAGTACAACCTCCATTAAATTGCACGATGGCATTTTTGAGGCTGTTGTTGTTAATACTGTAGATTTCCTCTGCGGTGAGTTGTAAGCCCATTTTTTGCATGTTACGTTCGTTCAATCGCTTAATAAACATCAAGAACCACATGCCCTCATCAGCTTTTACCACGTTGGGCAACAGTAGTAAAAATGAGACTACGAAGGAAAAAATAATTTTTTTCATTTAGTATGTTTTTTTAATTTGTTCTGGAGGTCAAAATTACTAAAAAACTAAAAAATATTCTATTAATGAAATGTTATTTTTCAACCATAGTTATTAAAATAACTTAAATAATAATTTTTTTCATTAAGAGTTTCACTATTACAAAAGAAGTTTATATATTTGCCTTTGGAAAAAATAAAAAGAAAGATGGGGTTATTAGACTTATTTAAGAAGAAGAAATTTGACGAAACAGATTTGAAATCAATAACTTATAAAAGATATTGGTTGGATGCTGTTTCTACTATCCTTATTCCTTCCGATTGGGAAGTAACCAATACAGACCGTTTTGTGGCTAAAACTGCCGATGACCGTGCAAACCTTACTGTAATGAGTTCTGAGGAACCTCTCAAAGGAGAAATAACTAAAGAATTTTTCGAGAATCTTAAAGGGGATTTCTTTAAGGATTATGAGAAAGAAGGGTTTACAGCATTGGATGAGACTATCGCTAACGAGCGATATATTAGTAAAACTTTCCAGACCTATGATGAAGTAGAATATCATTTTACGTGTGCTAAAAAAATAGAGGATAAAGCTATCATTACAGAACTTATTTTGCGCCATAAGGATCCTTATAGCTTGGAAATAAGAGAGCTTGTGGATAAAATGGGAATGAGTATACAGTATGTAGCGGACTTTACGCGCCTCTTTGCTGAACGATTGATTACTAAAAATCCCAATGTACAAGTAAGAAAAACAAATGGATTAGAGATAGAATGGATGCTTAAGAGTGAACCAGGACAACTCATTACCAGCTTTTTGGATAATGCATACGCAGAATATATGCATCGTAGCGACTTCTACTTAAGTGAAATTATTGAGAAATATGCTTCTTCTATCCTGGAAACTATCCCTAAAGAAAAACCTAAAGCGACTCCTAAAACACAACCTGCTAAAGAAGTAGAAAAACGCAGAGAAGTAGAGACTCCTAAGGTAATTATCCCTGAGCCCCCTAAGGAAGAACCTGTTATTATTACAGCTCCACCTAAAGAAACAGCTAAGGCTGAGATAAAAGCAACTTCTAAAAAACCAGTAAAAGAAATCCCTACAAATGCAAAAGAGGAACCAACTCCTAAGAAAGTAGAAGAGAAAAAAGAAGGAGTTAAAAAGGAAACGCCTGTGATGGAACCTACCAAAGAACCTACCCCAAAAAAAGGAAAAGAACTTATATTTCCTGATTTTCCAGAAGAGATTACCAAACAAATACAACAGCAAGAAGAGCTTCCAAAACAGGATATCACCGCAGATCATAAGGAGGATATCCAAGAGAAGGACACACGAAGGAATCCTGTTTTCCCTGATATTAAGGATTTTGTCTTTGAAGAGAAGGCTCAAGAAGAGAAGAAAAAAGAAAATCCACAAGAAAAATCTCAAAAGGAAGTACCTATACAAGGAACAGAAGAATTCAAGGAAATACTAGACCTTACAGTGGATTTGGATACAACAGAACAGACACCTACGACTGTAACTCCACAAGAGCCTGTAATTTCACAAGAACCTCTTACAAAAGAAGAGGATCATTACCACTTAACAGAAGAGGAGGTAATTACAGGAAAACTTCTTATTAAAAAGGAAGAGATTTTCCCGCTGGTGAGAACAACAACTTTTATAGAAGAGCTTAAAGAAGAAATTCCTAACTTACTCTATGAGAATATTAATAGTGAGTTAGGAGTAATCTATCTTGTTCGAGATGAGAAGATAAGCCTTACCACAGAGGATCTGAAGGATTTACATCTTGATCGTTTGGCTCTGAAAGCTCTTTCTGTACAGAACCTTATTGACCAGATAGAAGTAGGAGTAGAGGAGGAAGGAAGCCGATATACCATTATAGCAGATGGAAAGTTTGAGGCGAGTTTCTTAGTTGTTTCTGAGCTATGGTCAAAAGATAATATTCCTGTAGAGGGAACAATTATAGTAGGGGTGCCTTCCAATAATGTACTGCTTATTACAGGAAGTGCAAATCCTACAGATATGGACTGGATACGTCACCGAGTAGCACAAGCTTATGTAGAGAGCAATATTCCTATCTCAGAGAAACTTTTTGAAATAAAGGGAAATGCTCTTATCCCTATGAAGATGTAATACTGAATAATATGAAGAAAATACTTCTATTAGCTTACCTACTACTCTCATTTGTCTCTCTAGCACAAGAGAGTGGTAATATTCTCCTTCCTCAAAACCAAAAGAGAAATAATCCCTTTGAGAACTTTACCTTCGGAGGAAATATAGGAGCTTCTTTTGGAAATGACCTGTGGGGAATTTCTCTTTCTCCGCGTATAGGATATAAGCTTACTGATGATTTGGAACTTGCTTTTTTAGTGAATTATAACTATCAAAAAGGGAAATATATACAGTATAATTTTTTAGGACTGGGACCTTCTCTGAATTATTACTTTATGAGGAGTGCTTATTTGCAAACCTCCTATCAGCATTATTTTATTAATCAAAAGTTCAATGGAGATGAAAGTTATCATAAAGAGGAAGATGCTCTTTACATAGGGGGAGGTTATATGCAATCCTTAGGAGGAAGTACCTATATGCGAATAGGGTTCACTTATAATGTATTGTATAAAAAGGATAAGAGTATTTTTTCTTCAGGCTTCTCCCCTTCAATAGGGATTGTTATAGGCTTATAGTACATTTTATATGATTGCGAATGGATTGGATATACGATATATTTAAATTTTCTGATAAAACCCCTCTGGATTTTACCCAGATGAGTTTTTGGCTTTTCTTCTTTATCGTATATGTTGGTTTTTCATTTATTTATAAGAGAATTCATGTTCGTAATCTTTTTCTTTTCTTAGTAAGTTGTTTTTTCTATTATAAGACAAGTGGATTATTTGTGCTTCTATTGATATTCAGTACTGTAACTGATTTTTATTTTGGTAGGCAGATAGATAGGAGTGATAATGAAAAACAAAGGAAAATATTTGTTTGCCTTAGTGTAATAGTGAATCTTACGGTATTGAGTTATTTTAAGTATGCTTACTTCTTCACAGATGTTTATAATACCGTTTTTCATACAGAGCACAAAGTATTTAACTATTTAGCCTATTGGGGGAATGGATTCAGTTCCAAAGGAGGTTTTTCAGTAGATGAGATTATTCTTCCGGTAGGGATTTCTTTTTATACCTTCCAGACTATTAGCTATACGGTGGATATTTACCGAAGAAAGCTTAAATCCTTGAAATCTATTTTAGATTTTGGACTCTATGTAACATTTTTCCCTCAATTAGTGGCAGGACCTATTGTTCGTGCAGAAGAGTTTGTCCCTCAGATACTTCGTCCTACTCAAGTTACAATAGCGGAATTCAACAAGGGAACCTATTATATTTTCAAAGGGTTGATTAAGAAGATGCTTTTTGCCAATTATATAGCAGTACAATTTTTGGATATGGTTTTTGAAATGCCTACTATGTACTCAGGTTTTACTAATATAATGGCACTTGTAGGCTATTCCCTGCAGGTATATGGAGATTTTGCAGGATATACAGATATTGCTATAGGGCTTGCGCTGCTTATGGGGTTTGAACTACCAAAGAACTTTAATTCCCCTTATAAGGCGACTAGCTGTGGAGACTTCTGGAAGCGTTGGCATATTTCTCTTTCCTCTTGGCTGAAGGATTACCTATATATTCCCTTGGGGGGAAATCGTACAGGTTCTTGGGCTTCTGTGGTAATAGCCTTGGTTTTTATTGTAGTGGCACTTATAGGGGTGGGGAATCCATACTTTTCTCTTATCGTGGGAATATTGCTCTTAGGAGGCACTTTGCTTGCTATGAAAAACACTAAATTCCAGCACTATATCACCACTAATATCAATCTAATGCTGACTATGCTTTTAGGAGGGCTCTGGCATGGAGCTTCTTGGAAATTTATCCTCTGGGGAGGAATTAATGGATTGGGAATTGTCTTCTATAAGCTATGGAGGAAGGTGAGCCCTTATGAACATTCTACACATCCTTTAGCTCATTTTTGGAAGGTATTTTCTACTTTTATCTTTATTGTTTTTGTGCGTTTGTACTTCCGTGGTGAGGATATGGAGCGTATTAACCAATGGTATACTCAGGTATGGAATAATATGGATTGGGCAGGTAGTGGGCAGGTACTATGGTACTTTAAGGATGCTTTTCTTATAATGCTATTGGGCTATATAGTCCATTGGCTTCCGCAATCCTTCAAAGATAAGGTGGAGAATGCCTATTATCAAAGTCCCCTCTGGGGCAAAGTATTGGTGATGGTTGCGGTAACTATTGTATGCTATCAAACCTATTCTGCAGGCTCAAGAACATTTATATATTTCCAGTTCTAACTCAGGTAAATGCTAATTATCCTTTGTTTTAGAACATATTCTAAGAGAGGGACTAATTAAAGAACAACGTTAAAGAGAGCAAACCCTTATACAATACAGCAAAGGGTTTGCTTATTTGCTTCTCAGAGAGACCTTCTTATGTGAAAAAATTGAGATTACTGAAGGCTGACTCCTGAGCGTATTTCTTTAGCTAAAGCCTTATCCACTTCCAGAGTAAAGTCGCTCAATACATTCATATAATTGATGTAAGCATCATAAGGAGAGGGATAGGGAGAGACCTTTTTTAAGCGTTGTTCCACAGGAATAAACTTAGTACTCATATAGTTAAAATGGTTGCTACATTGTAATCGGCTATAGGTACGGTGTAAGGTGTCGTCAGGAACACTTTCTACTTTCTTGCTTAAGGCAAAGAGTTCTTCAAAGGCATTTTCCTGTAATTCGTTTCCTAACCAAGGGGTGATATCTCGCTCTTCATCTGTCCAAGAAATGGGATTAGGAACATAAATGGCTTCCATGGAAGGGAAGGTTTTAGTTGCTTCTGAAGGGGTAAGGAAAGCATATTCTTCTTCATCCAAAAGATAATGAGGAAGGTAACGTAGAAAATCAAAAATACCTGACTCAGGAAGGTTATATTTACCAAAGGCTTGATAACGTAGGAATAGATTTACCACATCACTATCACGAAGGCTCTCCTTAAGCCAATAAGCATATTTTTCTGCTGTAAGAGGATATTCATTCCATTCTCTTGAGGAAAAGCGCAAAGAAATGTCATCACTTAGTTTTGAATTTTTAAGGAGTATCTTTACCTTATTATTATTGGGATGATGGTAGACAAAGTTAGGATTACGCCAACCTAAAATATGCTTAGCTCCTTCAGTGAGTATCGTATGAAAACCTAAACGGGCAATGCGTTCTCCTATACTATCAGAATAGATTAGTGAGGTATTACGAAAAGCAGTAGGAGTTTTTCCAAAGAGCTGCTCAATACATAGGCTGTGACGTTTTACATCTTTTTCAAATTCAGTAGTATCATTCGAGAGAGAGGAAAGGGAATGGGCATAAGGCTCACATAGGAACTCTACACAACCTGTTTTAGCAAGAGCTTGAAAACTGTGAATTACTTCAGGGGCATGTAATTCCAGAAGTTCAATAGCACTACCTGAGATAGAGAAAGCTACTTTAAATCTGCCTTTGTATTGTTCAATAAGTTCTGTAAGGAGCTTATTGGCAGGCAGATAACAATCCTTAGCTAATTGTTCTATTTCAGTACGGTTGAGATAATAATCAAAATAATCATGTTGTTTACCGATATCAAAGAAATGATACCTACGCAACTGTTCAGGGTGATGAACTTCAAAATAAAAACAAATGGCTTTCATAGGTTCTATTATATTTTAGGGTATTTTAATGGATGAATGTTTGATAAATATGTTTAAGTTCGGAGGCTGCATGTTCCCACTTAAGGGCTCCCACTTCTGCCAGTCCTTCCTTCTGGAGAGAATGGGATAGCTTAGGGTAAGCAAGCACACCGTAGATAGCATCGGCAAGGGCATTGACATCCCAATAATCCACCTTAATGGCATGTTGTAACACTTCTGAGACTCCTGATTGTTTGGATATGATAGTAGGTACTCCACAGCGCATTGCTTCCAAAGGAGAGATACCAAAAGGCTCAGATACAGAAGGCATTACATATACATCACTATAACGGAACATACGCTGTACATCGTTTCCACGGAGAAAACCAGTGAAATGAAAATGCCCACCTAATTTAAGTTGGGCTACTCGCCTGACAGAGGGGGTCATTTTGTCTCCATTTCCAGCCATCACGAAGTGTACTTCGGGTAGGCGTTTAAGCACTTTTGCAGCGGCTTCTATAAAGTATTCAGGTCCCTTCTGTAGGGTAATACGTCCTAAGAAAGTAACTATTTTTTCATTAAGAGTACGAGGAGGTAGGTCAAGCTCATCGTCAGAAAAATCAACGGCGTTATGCACGGTACTCACCTTTTTTGGGTCAATACCATATTTTTCTATCACAATGTTACGGGTCCAGTCACTAACAGTAATTACATGGTCGGCTCCTTGCATTCCTTCTTTTTCTATATTATAGACAATAGTATTGCGATTGTATTCTCCACCTCGGTCATATTCGGTAGCATGTACATGTACAACTAAAGGCTTCCCACTAATGCGCTTGGCGACAAGTCCTGCTTGATAGGTAAGCCAATCATGCGCATGGATAATATCAAAATCATATTTTCCTGCGACAGTACCCGCTACTAATGCATAACGATAGACCTCTTCCAAGAGGTTATTTCCATATTTACCAGAGAAATTATAGGTATGCTTACGGGAGGTATGTTGTTCCTCTCTCTTACGTGATTGTTCTTCTTCCCAATACGATGCAAAAACTTCAGGAGACAAATAAGGGCGTAAGGAAGAGCCTATTTCCATAAATTGGATGTGTTCATTATACTCATTGGTAAAGGTATAATTCTGTAGCATCTCTTCCTCACTGGCATTAATAATTTTTGCAACTGAAGAATCTTCATCACCTGAGGCTTTGGGCATAACAAAGAGGACTTCTACTCCATTTTTCGCAAGTCCCTTGGTGAGTCCAAGACAGGCGGTGCCTAATCCGCCACTTATATGGGGGGGAAACTCCCATCCAAACATAAGCACTTTTAATTTTTTCATAAGGAATATTATTTGTGTGAATTATTTTCTTTATAACTATTAATAAGATAAATACTACGAATAATTTCTGCAGTATTTCGAGCTTGAGAGATACAGCCATGTCCTGAATAAGGAGGATTGCCATCATAGAACTCTGAAATAAGCCCAATGCCATAGTTTAGGATGTCCTCATCTATTTTGTCAAGGAGTTCTTCAGCTTTAGGAATGAAGTCCTTGCCGTAGAGGTTTAGGCAAGTTTCTATATAGAAACTCAAGAGCCAAGTATGAGTGCCTCCCTGATAGATAGCTTCCTCTTGTTCTTGCATAGAACCCTCACAACGTGCACGATAACGCTTGTCATCGGGGGCTAAAGTACGTAATCCTCGTTCGGTAAGGAGTTTCTTTTTTACTAGGTCAATAATACTTTTCTTCTGGGATTCCTTAAGAGGGCTGTAGTTTAGAGCACAGGCGATGACCTGATTAGGGCGTATAGAGAGGTCTTGTTTCCCATCATCTTGTGTATCGGCTAAGTAGCTCTTTTGCTCATTCCAAAAGGTCAATAAGAATTGTTCTTGTATTTCCTTGGGATAATCTTTCCATTGGGCGATGAATTCACGATCTTTTCCTGCTTTAGCCAAATCCAAAGCATAACAAACCGCATTGTACCACAAGGCATTGACTTCCACTACATAACCATTGCGTTCTAATATAGGCACCTCATTGATAGTTCCATTCATCCAGGTAAGGGGGCGGTGATATCTTTGGTTATAAATAAGTTTGTTCTCTTCCATGTGCACTTGTGGGAAAGTACGTCCGTCCCGATAGGCTTCTAACACAGCAATTAATGTGTTTCTGTATTTTTTCCATAACATTCTTTGGGGTACCTTAGCCCAGCGCTCATATTGTTGCAATGTCCAGAATAACCATAGTGATCCATCGGCGTTGAACTCAGGAGCAACATGGCTACTGATAAGGCGAGGGAAAAGTCCTCCCTTCTGATATTGTTGCATGGACTCAATGACTTGCTCAAATAGGGAAGTATTCCCAGTGGCGATAGCAATTCCAGGTAGGGAAATAAAAGTATTGCGACCGTAGGAAAGGTGCCAAGGATATCCTGACTTGATGCGTGTTTCATTAAGTTTTTCTATCACAAATTGTCCAGAGGCATATTTTAGGCAATTTTCAAAGGAATCACGAGGAGCACGCTCTTGAGCAGCATGATCAAATTCTTTTACTAATTTCTTGACATCCTCCTCAGTAGTGGAGGCAGAGAAAATAACGGGTTTCTCTCGAGTGAGTGTGAGTTCAAAATCTCCAGGAACTAACAAATCCTCTTGGTTGTCCCCTCCACGCTCTTTATCCTTGCTATATTGGATATTCTTATACCAATGAGGGTTATGACGGAAGTCATTTTTCTTACTCAGTTGCATATATAAGGTGGGAAATCCCTCGTATAGTTTTACAGCAATTCCTTGAGGTGCTTTCTGGTAGTTTGTATCTGCAACATGGTTTTCCTTACAGAGTTGATGAATATCTCTGAAGGCGAGAAAAGGCTTTAGGCGCAAGCACACGGAATCGTGAGTACCTAAAAGGGTATAACGAATTAATACCTGAGGTTGCTTGTGAAGCATTATAATATCCTTTCTAAGACTTACTC
The DNA here is from genome assembly GCF_035282625.1 of Capnocytophaga sp. G2. NCBI lineage: Bacteria > Pseudomonadati > Bacteroidota > Flavobacteriia > Flavobacteriales > Flavobacteriaceae > Capnocytophaga > Capnocytophaga sp. G2. The sequence continues at coordinate 212,770 of NZ_JAYKBU010000001.1, forward strand.
CTGCTACTTGGTAGGTAATAGAATAATACTTATTGAGTTCCGATGAGATGATATATTTATGCCCTTTAGGGTAAAAAGTATCTGGATATTGATGAATACCAAAATTAAACTCTTTGTCATTGATAATAATAGTCTCATCCAAAGAGGAAAGTAACAGATGGTTGCGTCCTGAGAACTCATCAATAGGGACAATAAGAAGCCCATGGTAGCGACTTGTATTACAAAAATTGAGTGTTGTGGAGAGATATCCTCCTTCTCGGTTAGTACCAAGAATTTCTCTCTGTAAGGCAAATTCTAAATTTACCAAATCACGTTGTTTGAAATTTAAATACATTAGATAATGATTAATTGTTAATAATTAAAGGACGTATGCTGATATATTTTTGCAACTCGTGTTTTTGTATCTTAGAGATAAGCACTTGTAGTATTGTGCCAGAGATTAAGATTATCCTCTTTCTTGACTTGCTTTCCTCTATTCTCTTTTAAGTACCATCCCTATACGAGGGGGGAGATAGAGAGAAATCAGGTTCTTATTTGCTATATATTGGGTAAAATGTTCAGTTCGTTCGTCTATGAGTCCTAACCCACCAAAGGTAGAATGATCACTACAGAGTACATAAGTATATTTCCCTGCACTTACTTCGAAGTGGTAATTAGCAAAGGTAGTATTAGGATTAAAGCTAAAGACAAATAGATAACCTGCTCGCTCAAAAGCCAATAACTGCCTTTCTATATCCTGTACCAATACATGAGGTTTGCTCTGCAAAAGATGACTTTCTTTGGCAAAGTGAATCATGGCACGGTCAAAGACATTAAGGTATTTGAACTTTAAGTTGGGGTCATCCAAGAGGCTCCATTGCCTACGTGCATGGGCATAACTGCCTCCATTGCCTTCACGAGGGAAGTCAATCCATTCAGGATGTCCCCACTCATTCCCCATAAAGTTAAGGTATCCTCCACCAGCGGTAGCCAGTGTTATAAGGCGTATCATCTTATGTAGTGCCATCGCACGGTCTATGATAAGGCTGTGGTCAAAGACACTCATTTGGGTATAAACTTCTTTATCCGTTAGGCGGAAAAAGATTGTTTTATCACCTACTAAAGCTTGATCATGACTCTCAGCATAGCTAATAGTTAGTTCCTCAGCACGCTTGTTAGTCAGTTCATAATAGAGATTTCCTACATGCCATTGTTCATCGGGGATATCCTTGAGGAGCTTAATCCAATAGTCAGGGATTCCCATACTCATCTTATAGTCAAACCCCATGCCTCCTTCTTTTATAGGAGAAGCAAGACCCGGCATACCGCTCATTTCTTCAGCTATAGTAATTGCTTGCGGGTATACCTCATGGATAAGTTGGTTGGCAAGGGTTAGGTAGGTAATGGCATCTACATCTTCATTTCCATCATAGTACATACTATACTCAGTAAAAGCCTTACCCAATCCATGGTCATAATAGAGCATGCTGGTGACTCCATCAAACCGGAAGCCATCAAAAAGATACTCCTCCAACCAATATTTACAATTGGAGAGGAGGAAGTTCATGACCTGCGGTTTGCCATAGTCAAAACAGCGGGAATTCCATGCTGGATGATGTCCTCTTTCTCCATGGTGGAAATAGAGATAGTCAGTGCCATCAAACAAGCTTAAGCCCTCTGCCTCATTACTTACTGAATGAGAATGAACAATGTCCAAGATAACTCGGATTCCTAAACCATGAGCCGTATCAATAAGTTCTTTCAGTTCTTCGGGAGTACCAAAGCGTGAACTCACGGCAAAGAAATTGGCTACCTGATAGCCAAAAGAACCATAATAGGGATGCTCTTGTATAGCCATGAGTTGTAGGGTATTATAACCTAAATAAGCAATACGAGGCAGAACAAAAAGGCGAAACTCAGTAAAGGTACTTACTTTTTGTTGTTCGGTGGACATTCCTATATGGGCTTCATAGATAAGAGGGCGCTCCCCTCCGGTAGGTCGTGGATGTTTCCACTTATAAGGAGAGTCAGGATGCCATACTTGGGCGGTAAAGATTTTTGTATAAGGATCCTGTACAGCCCGTGAGGTGTGAGAGGGAATTCGCTCTCCACACCCTCCTTGCCACTCTATAAGCAATTTATAGAGCATACCATGGGATAGTGTAGTGGCAGGTAGGCGCAACTCCCAATTCTCATGAGTAAGCCTTTTGAAGGCATATTGTGGATGTTTTTGCCAATTATCTTCTTCAAAGAGTAGGTAGATAGCCGTAGCATTGGGTGCCCATTCTCTAAGGATCCACTCCTTACCAGTGAAATGCAAACCATAGTATAAGTGAGAGTTACAGCTATCAGCAAGACGAGTATGCTCTCCTTGCAAGAGGGTTAATTTCTGCAAGTAGTTCTCATGCCTCTTTAGCATGATCTCCTTATAAGGGAGCAGGAGTGTATCACTATCATACAACATAGCTCAAACCTTTTATGGTTTAGGTTGTAAAAATAGCAAAAAAACCTTAGATATTTTCATAAAGGAATGTTATTTTTCTACTAAAAAATCATTTCCTTTAACAAGATATTCAAAATGTTTTTATAGAATAGAAAACTATTATGATTTCTAAAAATCATTCAAAAATGGTCTTCCAATTATCGGCAAACATCTTAATAGAGAGGGCTAAGAGAATGACTCCTGCAATTTTATTGGCTATAATAATCCCTGTTTGTCCTAACCAATCATTAATCTTACGGCAGTGCTTAATAACTACATAAGCGATGACTATATTGATGAGGATAGAGATAACAATATCAATGGAGGAGTAGGTAGAATGTAAGGAAAGTATCATGGTTAGTACCCCAGGTCCTGCGAGCAAAGGAAAGGCAATAGGAACAATGGAAATGCTGTTGGCTTCTTCCATTTTATGGAAACTTACACCAAGAATCATCTCCACTGCAATAATGAAAAGAATGAAAGCTCCTGCTACAGCAAATACTTTTAGAGGAATATCCAAGAAGCGAAGCATAGCCTCTCCTGCAAAGAGAAAAGTAATCATTAAACAGGCAGAAACAAGAGCGGCTTTCTCTGATTGTATTCTGCCAAATCGATTCATTAGACCAATAAAAATAGGTAATCCTCCAATGATATCAATGATCCAAAAGAGTTTGAAGGAAATTTGTGCGATATGTTCTAAGTTCATGAAAGGAAAAAATTTCCTGACAAAGATACGATTTTTTGTGCAAAAAATGAACTCCTATTATGAAACAGTCTCTATAGAGAAAATCAATGATTGCAAAGGTGCAATATCTATACGCATTTTCCCTTGTTCTTTATGGAAGAGTGTTTGTTCTTTGTGATATAGCTCTTCGGTGAGAGGGATATCTTTTTGGGATAGTTGCCATGATTGCAAGAGGATAGGAGGTATCTGAAGGTCAAAACCAAAGGTCTCTGTTCTGCTAAAATTCACTATGATAATCCATTTTCTACGTTCTTCTTCTCTTACAAAGCTATATACTTTATCATTATAGTAAGGCGTATGTATTCTGTTGTAATGATGGATATTCTTAAAAATTCCTTTTACAGGTAGGTGTAATAAACGTTTGTAGAAATCTCTTAAGATTTTTTCAGTAGGGGAGAGTGCTCCTCCATCATATTTTTTATTATTTACCCATCGTTGGTGAGCAGGGACTCCTATATAGTCAAAGATAGAGGTACGAGAGGGGCTCCCAAAGCCAGCATGCTGCTCAGCACGTTCACCTACTTCCTGTCCAAAATATAACATAACAGAGGCATCACTAAGGTAGGTGCTTACGGTCATGGCGGGTAATCCTCGAAAAGCATCGGAGGCAAAAGCATCGGAGGCGATACGTTGTTCATCATGGTTCTCTAAGAAGTGGAGCATCTGTGGGGCAATATCCTTTACAGCTTGCTCAGCTATATCTATACTGTCAGTTGTTTGTTCATAACAGATGATATTACGTAAAGTATCATATAAGCCTACCTTATCATAGAGGGCATCCATTTTCCCTATGAACAAATAATCATGATAAAGGTTTGGGTTGTATACCTCAGCAATAAGAAAGCTATCTGGTTTTTTGGTTTTAATAAAAGAATTCAGATAACTCCAGAACTCCACAGGAACCATTTCCGCCATATCATAGCGAAAACCATCTATGCCAAATCCGAGCCAGAACGCTACAATATCTTTAAATTTCAACCATGTATCTGGGACAATTTTACTACGCCAAAAAGCATAGTGTGTTCCATAGTCCCATTGGGCAAACTCTGAAGGAAGTGTATCAAAATCCTTTTTCCCTTCGGGAGTAATCCCATAATTGAGTTTCACGGTTTCGTACCAATCGGTAATCTCAGGCGCTGAACTGCGTGAATTCCCTGTCCATTTAGCGGGATATTCTACATAAGGAGTTTCGGAGAGTTCTCTTAAGGCAGGTTCTGTAGGAGTATAACCGAGAGAAAGGGTAGGTAGGCACAGTCTCTCTCCTATATTGTAATAGAAATTGTTATCTCTGGCGTATGTTACAGTGGTATCATCATCTTCTCCAAAATTTTTTACTCCTTTTCTCTTTGAGAGCGTAAAGTACTGGCGAGCTATATGGTTAGGGACAATATCTATGATGACTTTCATCCCACAGTGGTGAATACGTTCCACTAAGGAGGCGAATTCCTCCAAGCGGTTAATAGGATTCTCTGCCAAGTCAGGATCTACATTGTAGAAATCCTTTATAGCATACGGAGAGCCTGCCCTTCCTTTCACTAAGTAAGGAAAATCATTAGGAATGCCCAAATAGGTATAATCCCCTACTAAGGCATGGTGTAATACCCCAGTAAGCCAAATATGAGTAACCCCTAATTCCTTAATGCCTTGTAGCGCTTCATAGGTAAAGTCTGAGAATTTTCCAATGCCATTCTCTTGGCGGCTGCCATAAGGTATATTCTTGGTATTTGTATTGCCAAAGAGCCGTACAAGTACTTGATAAATAATTGTTTTCATAAATATTCTATACGTATTAGTTCTGTAACTTGTAGTTTTAACATCGTGAAATAAAATGCAAAGGTAATAAAATAATAGGGGAAAGGTTATTGATTTATTTGGATAACCTTTTTTGAGTTACTTCAAACGCAGAAATACTTTTTTAGTTAAAGATCAGTACCTTTATCAGGTAAGCTACCAATGCAGCAATTACCCCATAGAGGAGCATAGGGATAACCGTCTTTTTCAGAATAGTACCCTCTGCATTATCTACCCCTAATACAGAACATCCTGCAATAATATTATTAATGCATACCATATTTCCCATAGCTCCTCCTACGGATTGAAGCGCTAAGATAAGGGATATAGGAAGTCCAGCTGAGGAGGCTACAGAATACTGTACAGCTCCGAAGGTTACATTGGAAATTGTATTGGAACCTGAAAAGAAGGAGCCTATAGCTCCCAAGAAAGAAGCAAAGGAAATCCAATGGTGTTGGGTAGCATCGGAGAGCCCTGTACCAATGGTTTGTGTCATGGAATAATTCCCTCCTATCATCATGAGCTTGACCATAATCATTGCGCCCACTAAGGCTAAGAAGGGCTTTTGGATCTGTACAAAACTACTGGTGAATATATTTTGAGCCCTCCCCCATGAAAGGGTAAATATAGGGATAGAGAGGAGTACGGTAACCACAAAAGGAATAAGCGCAGGAGTGTAGAGCAGGTTATAACTATCGGAAATGCCTGTATTGAAAATATTTCCAACAGAAAAGATTAAGCCCTTACTTACCTGAAAATCCCCTAATTCTCCTAATGAAAAACGAAGCCATTCAGTATTGTCATTGAACAAGGCTCTAAGAGGAAGCTGTTTTATACGAGTAAGCACTAAAATGATAATAAGTAGAAGGGTAGGGGAAAGTGCTTTGATGAGTGTGCCCATAGCGAGAGGCTCTCTTGGCTTATCAGAGGTGCCCTTTTGGGATAAACCAATTCCCTTGGTTGCTACACGGACAGAGACTAATAGACCAATGGCACCCCCCACAAGAGCAGGAAACTCATAATTAAACTGAGCAATAATAAGATAAGGGATGGTACAAGAGAGTATGCTAATGAAAATAAAAAGAATATTCTCCTTTATCTCTTTCCAACTTACTACAAATCGCAAGGCGAGTATAGGAATGATAAGACCTGCTACAAAGTGTATTAGTGCTGAGATCTGCCCTATCTGAGTTACTTGTACTGGGCTAATGGTACCACTGTCCAGTAATGTTTTGAAGCCATACCAAGTAGGAGTCCCTACTGCCCCAAAGGATACAGGAACGGAATTCATTACCAAGGCTAATATGACCACTTGCATGGGCTTAAACCCTAAACCTGCCAAAATAGGGACAGCAATGGCAACAGGGGTGCCGAATCCGCTGGCTCCCTCCAACATAAAGGTAAATGCCCAACCTATAATCATTAGCTGAGCTACAGGATTAGAACTGATATTTCCTAACCAGTGGCGTAGAGTGTTCATTGCTCCGGAGGATTCCATCATACGATTGAAAAGTATCGCTCCAAAAATAACAGAAATGGGAGTAAAAACTGAAATAATAGCGGATACGATATTGGCATTCAGTATGATAAATTCATTCTTGAAGTAGAAAAGCTGTAATAGATATACAATTCCTGCTATCAAAGGAAGTGCTACGTATGAAGGGAAAGCATCACGCTTGACCATCAGATAGATAAGCAATACAATAGGAAAAATACTTAAAAAGAGATCCATGATTATGTTAGGATATTAATATGCCCTACTCTGCCAGCTTTTCGGGAACCGCTTTAATTCTTCGCAAATATATGACTTTTTATATATCTAAGGTGTGTTTTCCTGAAGAATTATTTTCTTTTAAGAAAAGTATCTATAAGAGAAGGGGTATAGTAGTTCAATGGGATCATATTAAAAAATGGTCATGTCGTTAAAATGTTCTATAAGGAATCCTTTAATCCATAAATTCACGGATTTTGCTTTCATATTAACTTAGGTTTATTGCAAAATTGCAGAGAAAATCCCTTTGATAATATTTGAATAGGCTTAAAATACTAATAATCAATAAGTTTTATAAAATGAGCATCTGTAATAGTTTAATAAAACATTAACGTATATCTTTGTACAGATTATTTACTTTTGCGCCCAAATTAAAAATTAAACATTTGATTTTATGAAAAAAGTATTATTATTAAGTATAAGTGTCCTCCTTTTAGGAGCTTGTGGAGGTGGAAAATCTCCTGAAATGAAACGTTTAGAGAATGAACAAAAAGCATTGTCTCTAAATACGGAACTCAACAGCCTACAGATGGAACTTGCCAAAGAGCAAGCTAATAATGAGCTACTCAAACAGCAAGCAGCTGAGATTAATGATAGGGCTAACAATCGTGCATCTGCTTTCTCCAGTGCAGGTTCTGCTTCTGCTTCCGCTTCAGAGGCTAAAAGAGCACAGCGTGAAATGCGTAAAGCAGAAAAAACCAATAAGGAATTAGCAAGTAGTGATAAGAAGATTCAAAAACTTCAAAAAGAAATTAGTAAAGTACAAGAAAAAATTGCTAAAACTGGTGTAAAGGTGGACTTTTCAAGTGAAAAGTAAGGACATAAGAATGAAAAAGAAAAAGTGAATAGTGGGAAGTGATAAATTTGTCACTTCCCACTATCTTTTATTCTTCACTTTTTATAGAAAGTTCTAACCAACGATCTGTCTTCTCTTCTATGAGTTTCAGCACCTCACTTAAAGCTTGAGATTTCTCTTGAAGTTCTTCCTGAGTAAGTTCTTCCTGAGCGAAAATATTCTCCAGTGCTTTCTTCTGAGTTTCAAGTTGAGAAATTTCTTTTTCCAAGCGAGAGAATTCTCGTTGTTCACTCTGTGAAAGAGGGTTATTAGCTCCTCTCCATGAGTTCTTTGTAAGTTCCTTTTCCTCAGTTTTATTACTTTCCTTAGCAGAGGATTGCTCATAGACAAAATAATCGGAGTAATTGCCAGGGAAGTCCTGTACCTCACCCTCTCCTTTGAAAACAAAGAGGTGGTCCACAATCTTATCCATGAAGTAGCGGTCATGGGAAACAATGACAAGGCATCCTTCATAATCCAACAGGAATTCCTCCAATACATTCAAAGTTACAATATCCAGATCATTGGTAGGCTCATCCAGAATCAGGAAATTAGGATTCTGAATCAGTACAGTACAGAGATATAGGCGCTTACGTTCTCCTCCACTGAGTTTTTCCACATAGTCATATTGTTTCTTGCGATCAAAGAGAAATCGTTCCAAGAGCTGTGCTGCCGAAAGTGTACGTCCTTTGAGCAAAGGAATATATTCACCATACTTCTTAATCACATCTATGACTTTCTCCTGTGGATTTATCTCAATCCCTTGTTGGGTATAGTAGCCAAATTGCACAGTTTCTCCAATTATAATTTTCCCAGCATCGGGCTTAGTTCTTCCAGTTAAGAGGTTCAGGAAGGTACTTTTTCCTGTGCCATTCTTTCCAATGATACCTACCCGTTCTCCTCGCTTGAAGACGTAAGAGAAGTGGTCTAAAATAGCTTTCTCTGGGAATTTCTTCACAACATTATGCAGTTCAATAATCTTGCTACCCAAGCGTTGCATGGCTATCTCAAGCTCTACTACATGTTCGCGCCGGCGTTTTTGGGCTTGTTCTTTAATGAGGGCAAAATCATCAATCCGGGATTTGCTCTTGGTGGTACGCGCTTTGGGTTGTCGGCGTATCCAGTTCAATTCACGTATATATAGGTTCTTTGCCTTTTCCTGAGAGGCTTGCTCTTGTTGTAGGCGCTGTTGTTTTTTCTCTAGAAAATAGCTGTAATTTCCCTTGTAACTGTAGAGGGTACCTCCGTCAAGTTCTAGAATTTCATTGCATACACGCTCCAGAAAATAGCGGTCGTGAGTAACCATAAAAAGAGTCATCTTTTCCTTAGCAAAAAAGCTCTCCAACCACTCAATCATCTCAAGATCAAGATGATTGGTAGGCTCATCTAAGAAGATAAGATCAGGCTTGCTGATCAGGACATTGGCAAGAGCAAGCCTTTTACGTTGTCCTCCTGAAAGATGCTTAATAGGCAGGTGTAGGTCAGTGAGTTTCAGCTGGAAAAGGATTTGCTTGTATTGGGTTTCGAAATCCCAAGCCTCATGGCGCTCCATTGCCTCAAAGGCTCTTTGATATTGTGTTTCGTTCTCAGGATATTCTAAGGCATGCTCATATTGCTGAATAACTTTTAAGATAGGATTCTCTCCCCTAAAGATAAAATCCTCAATAGTAAGTTCTTGGGGTAACTCAGGCTCTTGTGAAAGAAAGCCTATTTGTAAGCCATTACGAGTGATTACCTGTCCCGTGTCAGGCGTATCTTGCCCAGTAAGGATATGTAACAGAGAACTCTTCCCAGCGCCATTTTTGGCAATAAGGGCTATTTTTTGGTCTTTGTTAATGCCAAAGGACACATTTTGGAAGAGGATACGTTCTCCAAATGCCTTAGATATGTTTTCTACAGATAAAAGATTCATTAATTTAAGTAAAAGGTAAAGAGTAATAGTGAAAAGTTAATATGAGTTTGAGATAAGTAGGTGATTTGTTCCTTCTGCCTCAGTTCCACAGATTTCATTCGCTGGTGCGAGGTATATATTCGCTTGCAAGTATTCGGCGACATTAGCTTGTGCCTATTAAGGGGGCTTGTAGTTCCTTGTAGAGAACTATAGGCTCCCTGATGATAAGGGTATTTTTCACTTTTTGCTTCCTAACAACTCTTTTGCATGTGTGCGGGCAGAGTCAGTGATGTCCTTACCACCGAGCATTTGAGCGATTTCCTCCACACGCTCTTCAGGGGATAGGTTTTTGAACAAGGTCGTAGTACGTCCAGCAATATCTGTTTTGTATATTTTAATGTGAGCATCTCCCTTACTGGCTACTTGTGGTAGATGAGAGATAGCAAATACCTGTCTATTTTGACTCATCTGCTTCATAATTTCTCCCATTTTGTGAGCTATTTCTCCAGAAACTCCCGTGTCTATCTCATCAAAAATAATTGTTGGTAGGGCTATCTTGGATGCGAGGAGATGCTTGATAGCAAGCATAATGCGGGATAATTCTCCTCCAGAGGCAGTTTTCTTAAGCAACCCAAAGTGTCCCCCTTTATTGGCTGAAAAAAGGAAAGAAAGAGTGTCATTGCCTTTGGTAAGATAATGTTCTGTGGGAGTTAAGCTGATTTGGAATTGAGCATTAGGTATTCCTAAATCCTTCAAGGTTGTCTGTAGGCTCTTAATAAGGGTTGGAAGTACTTTCTCCCGTACCTTATGGAGTTTCTGAGCAATGGTATTAAGGGCTTGAAAAGCTTTGTCTACTTCTTTTTGCTTAAGAGCAATATCCTCTTCTATATTCTCCATTTGGGAGACCTTTGCCTGTAAAGTTTCCTTAATGGCAATAAGTTCTTCTACGGTGTTAGCCTTGTGCTTCTTCTGTAAGTCATAGAGTTTTTGGAGTTTCTTCTGTGCACGAGCGAGCTGCTTGGGGTCAAACTCTACGTTTTCTGCTAAGTCGTATACTTCACGGGCGAGGTCATCAAGCTCTATATATGCGGCATCTATACGCTCATAGAGTTCATTATACTGAGGAGAATAGCTACTAAGGGTGGAGAAGAGGGAGGAAAGCTCTCGCATTTGTGTCATAATACCATATTCTTCTTCTGCCAAGGTATTGGCAGCTTCGGAAAGATGATCCCTAATGGATTCACTATTGGAAGCTTGGTTATAGAAAGTTTCCAATTCCTCTTGCATGCCTTCTTCTAAGTCTATTTCCTGTAACTCTTCTAATATAAAAGTATTATAATCATGTTCCTTTTGGGTATTCTGCTGGAAATCTAAAAGTTCTTGGAGCTTTTTGGTTTCTTTTTTATAGATTTTCAGAGCGGCTTGGTATTCCTGCAAAAGAGAGGTGTCTTCAGCTAAGGAATCTATAAGGAAAAACTGGAAATCCTCCTCGCTGAGCTGTTGAGTATCATGTTGGGAATGGATGTCAATGAGTGCTTTTCCCAGTGTTGAGAGCACATCCAAGGTAACAGGACTGTCATTAATAAAAGCACGGGATTTTCCTGAAGGGAGTATTTCCCTACGAATGATAGTTAGTGGTTCATAATCCAGTTCTTCTTCTTTGAAAAAATCGGCTAAAGCATAGTTTCCTATGGAAAATTCAGCTTCCACGATGCATTTCTCTTCAGGATTTCTCAGGGCACTGAGGTCGGCTCGCTTTCCTAAAACCAAAGCAAGTGCATCCAAGAGGATAGACTTCCCTGAGCCTGTCTCCCCAGTGATAATAGTAAAACCCTTGGAGAAATTCATTTTGATATCCTCAATAAGGGCAAAGTTCTTAATAGCTAATGTTTGTAACACGAATTCAATGATTAATGTTTAATGATTAATGGGTGACGATAGTATTAATTACTGTTGGCATTAATCATTATTAAAGGTTTTCTATAAAAAATATTCCATAGCACTCTTGTTTTTCTGTAAGGGGTAGGAAATCCTTGAACTTAGGAGCAAAGGCAGGCTTACGGGATAGGCTCCTTGTGATAGTCCGAAAGGAGAGTACTTTTACATGGCTGAATGATGTATTCTAAAAGAGTAGCCATAGGACTCATGATGTCATTTTAAGGGCAAAAATACAAATTTTATTACCAATGATAAAGGATTAATTGTTAATTTTTCATGACCTCTTGCATTTTAGTCAGAGCAACAATCATCTGCTGGTAGTGCATAATGTCGTCATAGCTCAGGATATGATCTTTGCGATCTTTGAGCCATTTTTGGGCGGGCTGGTAGCCCCCGATGTAGGCTTCCCATGCTTTGAGGGATACGTCTTGAAAGTATTGGGTATCGTTGATATATACGTTGCCTTTGTCTTTTTGCCTAGTATCTACCCATTTTATTTCGGTAATGGTGTTTCCTCCTGCTATGGGGAAAGAGGTGATGAGGGTTTGTAGCAGGGGACTTTCTAAGAGGTGTAGCTCTCGCAGGTATTTGCCTATGGTGGCGTAGTGCAGGAGTTCTTCTCCTCGGTAGAAGTGGGAGGTGAGTTCAGGGCGATAAGAGTGTTCAGTGGCTTTGCCAGAGTGATAAAGGATGTCAAGCTGGGTGATATAGGTGTGAATCATAGAGGAAACAATAGTGTTAATTTTTAATGCAAAGGTAGTGAAAAAAAGTAAAATTAAATTTGTAATTTTGCACCAAGAAATAAAGATGATAGAAACATGTTAATATACAAAAGAAGTAGTGAGCTGTTTCAAGCAGCCCAACAGGTGTTACCAGGAGGAGTTAATTCCCCCGTACGTGCTTTTAACTCTGTAGGAGGAACCCCTGTTTTTGTAGAACGCGCTGAGGGAGCTTACCTATATGATGCCGATGGGAATAAACTTATTGATTATATTGCCTCATGGGGACCATTGCTTTTTGGACATGCTTACCCTCCTGTGATTAAGTCAGTTACTGAACGCGCTAAAAAGGGTACCTCCTTTGGAATGCCTACTGAGGTAGAGACTCAGATTGCCGAAAAAGCACTTTCTATGGTACCTAATGTGGATAAGATACGTTTTGTTAATAGTGGCACAGAGGCATGTATGAGTGCGATCCGCTTAGCACGTGGCTATACCAAAAGAGATAAAATTATTAAGTTTGCGGGCTGTTATCATGGACATTCAGATTCTTTTCTGATAGCGGCAGGGAGTGGAGCGACTACTTTCGGGGTACCTAATAGTCCAGGGGTAACCCAAGGTACCGCTAAGGATACCCTACTTGCTCAGTATAATAATCTTAATTCGGTAAAGGAACTCTTTGTAGCACATCCTAAGCAAATTGCGGCGATTATCGTAGAACCTATTGCAGGAAATATGGGCTGTGTATTGCCCCAGAAAGGATTCTTGGAAGCTCTTCGTTCCTTATGTGATGAACAAGGAACACTCCTTATCTTAGATGAGGTAATGACAGGTTTTCGTTTGGCTAAAGGAGGAGCTCAAGAAGTCTTAGGCATTCGAGCTGATATGGTTACTTTCGGAAAAGTGATAGGAGGAGGCTTGCCTGTAGCTGCCTTTGCTGCACGTACAGAAATTATGGATCACTTAGCTCCTCAAGGAGCCGTATATCAGGCAGGTACGCTCAGTGGTAACCCGCTTGCTATGAGTGCAGGACTGGCAATGCTCACTGAGATAGAAAATCATCCTGAAGTATTTGAAAGTTTAGATAAAAAAACCGCTTATTTGCAAGAGGGTATCCGAAAAGTGCTTACTGAAGGAGGAATTCCTTGTCAGGTAAATCGCTTTGGATCAATGTGTTCTGTGTTCTTCTCTGAGGAGCCTGTAACCGATTTTTCCTCAGCACAGAAGGCAGATCATAATCGCTTTAAGAGATACTTCCATGCGATGCTCTCTCGAGGGATCTACTTACCCCCTAGTGGTTATGAAAGTTATTTTCTTAATGATGCCCTTTCCTATTCCGACTTAGATATAACGGTGAATGCCCTTAAGGAAGCAGTAGAAAAAGGAGAAATATAGCATTGATTCACAGAATAATATAGAATAAGAGCAGAGATCTATCTTAGTAATCTCTGCTCTTTGTTTTGGTGGGTCATAGGTGCTTTTTTGGAGTAACTATATTTTTTATCATCCTGACAATCATTATATGAAAGAATAAAATAAAAAAGATCATCAGCGTAAGAGCAATGATAGAAAGTAGAGATTCTGTAGAGGTAATAGAGAACAGACTTTCAAACCTTTTCATATATAATATTCTAAGATAATAACTTAGGGAGAAAGAAAGACCTATACCTATAAGTGTTACTAAGGTTATCACCCACTGATAATAGCGAGCGATCTCTGTAGGAGTATAGCCAATAATAAAGAGAGAGGTAATTTGTTCTTTGTTGCGTTGCATGATAAGGTTAATACTTAAGAGAATGATGCCTATAGCCAGTAGGATAATAAGCACAGCAATACCTACTATCCCCCATAGGGCGGATGTAAAGAAAAAGCTCATTTTACTCAGTTCTAATTCATCTTTGTTAATGGTATAATTGTGTTCATTAAAATAAGCAAGGATACGCTGCTCAGAAGGGTCATGAAACTCTATTAAGAGGCGAGAACACCGGTTGGAAGGTGTACCATAGGTTTGGTTAGCCCACATAAGGAAATCCTCTGGGACAAGGATAGAGTTGATTTTGCTGGAGAACCCCACAATATGGCTGGAGAAGGTCTTTTCTTTACCATTACCGGAGAGTCGCAATTGGAAAGGAATTTGGCTGATCATTCCCTTAGAGAATACAGGGAGTCCTTGACTTTCTGCAAAGCCAAAATTATATAAGGAGAGGTAATTTTCAGGAATAATTATGGGTACAAAAGAACGAGTAGAATCCCAAAGCCAATTCTCAGGATTTATATCCAGATATTTATTAGGAATACTCTCAAAGAACAGGTCTGTATAGAATAGAGGGATACCCTCTCCTTCAGTGGTAAAGGCACCTATCTTAAAGGTGGCTACCGTGAAAGGAACTACATTCTTGACAAAGGATTCTCTACGTAAAGCCTCTTGCTGAGCAGGAGTAAAGTAAATGCTTTCTTTATTAAAAGTCTTAAAAGCAGAAATATTCTTACTTATTACCGCATATTTGCTAGAGAAAACATCTGTTTGTTCTTTTAGGATAGGCTTTACATCCTTGTAAAGCTGAAATATAACCATTAACAGTGTTGTCCCTACTATTAAAGCAAGTACATAAGCCAATAATTGTGATTTTATAAGGGTTTTTTGCTGGAGTTTCCGTAACATGGTAGTTTTCTATAGGTTTAATACTTTATCATAATTTAGCAGAGTGTTAGCTTCAAGGGAGGTAAGTAATAGAGAAGCTCCCCTCTGGGAGAGTTCCCTCTTAAGGATTTCCTTTAGGATCATGGTATTGGCATTATCCAAATGGCTAAAAGGCTCATCTAACAGGAGAACTTCAAAGGGTTGAGCTAAGGTGCGTAAGAAAGCTATGCGCTGGCGTTGCCCTAAGGATAGGGTAGAGAGGAGTGCCTTTCGCTTATGAGCCAATCCTATTTCTTCAAAAAGGTCATCTATTTGTTCTTTGGAAAAGTATGAGGTGATCCTATTCTTTAGTTGTATATTCTCCATAGCAGTAAGTGTAGGGAAAAGTTTTAGATCTTGAAACAGGTAGCTGAGCTTATTTCTTCGGTATGAGAAGAGGTTCTTGGGGTGTTCTTCTCCATTATAAATAATGGTTCCATTATAAGCATAACTCTCTCCATATAAGAAATTCAATAGAGATGTTTTCCCATGACCCGATTGTGCCCTGATAAGATAATGCTTGCCCTCATTGAAGGTAACTTTCTCTTGTAAGTAGATATCCGAAGGGGTAACCTCCTGTGTGGACATGTAAGAAGGTTTCAAGTGATGTAAAACAATATTCATAATTCTTAAACTTGAGAAGACAAAAATACAAAATAATCAGGATATAGCCTTTTTGATTTAAGAAAAATATTTTGCATTTGGGATTTCAAGTAAAAAATGGAATGATTCTCAAATAAAAACACATTTTTTATAAAAAATCTTATTTATAAATCATTTTATAATATTAGTATATTTAGAATGGTTTTAAAATAATGTTCTTGTTAATGATAATGGAAAAATTTATTTTTTGTATGACATATTTTTGTATATTTGCGGGCAAAATAAAAAACTAATTTTATGCGAATTAAAATAAGCATTTACTTATTATTTTTCCTGTTTGGAGTGATTCATACTTTTGCGCAAGAGAAGAAAATTAGCGGTCTTGTGAGCAATCAGCAAGGAGTCCCTTTAGTAGGGGTGAGTGTTTCCCTGAAAGAGAATCCTGCTGTTAATGTTCTAACAGGGACAGATGGTAGGTATACCATGAATGTTAAGGAAGGAGATATTCTCGTCTTTTCTTTTTTAGGGATGAGAACTCTTGAACGTACAGTGAGACAATCCTCCACGTTGGATGTAGTGATGGAGCAACAAACAACTACTGCTCAGCCTGCTACTTCTGAAGGAGTAGCGCGCACCAATGTGCGAGGTCCCTCCTCCATTTATGGGACAAGCAAACCCCTATGGGTAGTGGATGGGGTTATTCTTGATGATGGAGTGGAACTTTCCCCCGATGCTCTTTCTTCCTCTGATGCAAAAACACTTATAGCGTCAGCTTTGGGAGGGCTTTCCTCGGATGATATCGCTTCCTTCCGTGTGCTTAAGGATGCTTCAGCAACTTCTATCTATGGTCCTCGTGCGGTGGCGGGTGTTATTGTTATTACTACACGCAAAGGATCAAAAGGCACCAGTAGTATTACTTATACCAATGAGTCCACTTTCCGTATGATTCCTTCCTATAGTAATTTTAACATCATGAATTCTCAGGAGCAGATGGATTTTTTCATGGAAATGCTCAGAAGAGGGAATTTTTCCTATGAAACACTTACCAATCGTAAGAATAAAGGAGAAATTGCCCGTATGTACGAACTACTCAATACGGCAGGCGCTGATGGGAACTTTGGATTAGATAATACGGAAGCAGCTAAAACAGCCTATTTGCAAGCAGCTGAAAGGCGTAACACGGACTGGTTCTCCAAGCTCTTTGAGACAGGGGTCATGCAAAATCATGCAGTAAGTCTCTCCACAGGTACTGATAAAGCCTCTTACTATGCCTCTGTAAGTGTCCTTACAGATCCGGGGTGGATGAAGTATAGCAATAGTGACCGTTATACAGCTAACCTTAATGCTAACTACAAAATTAGTAATAAAGTAACCTTCAATGTAATTGTTAATGGAGCATATCGGCAAGGGAAAACGTCAGGTAGTGTAGATCCTATTTCAGGAAAAGTTTCTACAGAGTTTGGACTCAACCCTTATTCTTATGCTCTGAATGCATCTAGAACACTTGATCCTACTCAGTATTATCGCTATCGTTATGCACAGATGAATATTTTTGAGGAACTTGAGAATAATTATACCCACACCAATATTGGAGATATCAAAATACAAGGTCGCCTCTCCTGGCAGGTTACTCCTAAAATAGAGGCGACAGCACTTGGAGCTATTAAGTACCAAAGTATCTCCCAAGAGCTTAACCAAACAGAAAACTCCAACTTAGCAAGGGCATATCGGGCAATGGATAATCTTAATATGATTAATAATAATGAGTTCTTGTATGAAGATCCTTATGATGATTTTGACGTAAAGCGTACCGTGCTCCCTCAAGGAGGTATTCGTGAGAAAAGTGAAAGCCTACTCAATGGAAAGGATTTCCGAGCTACCCTTAGCTATAAGGATGCTTTTGGAAGGGGAATCCATAAGATACAACTCTTTGGAGGAATGGAAACCAATGATACTTATCGCAGTAAAGACTGGGGGAAGAACTTTGGTTTGATGTATGATATGGGAGAAATCTCTTATTTTTCTTATGAAGCATTCAAGCAAATTCAAGAGAGTAGTTCTCCTTATTATTATACAGTAACACGTACCACTACTCGTAATGTGGCTTTTTTCTCCAATGCTATATATGGCTATAAAGATAAGTATATATTTAATGGAACGCTACGTTATGATGGTACGAACAAGTTTGCCAAATCACGCTATATCCGCTGGATACCTACTTGGAACGTAGCATTTACTTGGAATGTTACAAGGGAGGATTTCTTCTATAAACTCCAACCACTTTCTAACCTCTCCTTCAAAGTTTCTTTTGGGGTAACCCCTGAGAGCCCTTCTGCCAATACTTCCTTAGTGAAAATCATAGGAGATATTCCTTGGCGTAGTAATGATCGCACTCGGGAAACAGCCTTGAAAGTGAGTGACCCTGCGAATCATGACCTTACTTATGAGAAAAAACAGGAACTTAATCTTGGAGTACAGATGGGATTCCTTAAGAACCGCATTAATTTTGCTCTTGACGGGTATACTCGTAATAACTATGACCTTATTGGGCGTGTACCTACACAGGGATTAAATGGAACGGTAGTACGTGTAGGGAATGTAGCTCAGATGCATTCCTACGGAGTGGATCTCAGTCTCGAGACACAGAATATTAAGCTTAAGGATTTCTCTTGGACAACCACTTTTATTTACGCGAAGAATGAGAATAAAATCACCAAACTTTATGTAGATGCTTCTATTACTGATATGGTACGTGGTAGTGGTTTCTCTAAAGAAGGGTATCCTGTGAGTTCTATCTTCTCCATTCCCTTCAGGGGGCTTAATAGCGATGGTTTACCTACTTTTTCTGATTCTAATGGGAATACTACCATTGATGGTATTCGTTTTGACCAACGAGATCATCTAGATTTTTTGCAATATTCAGGAACTACCAAGCCTACCGATGTAGGGAGTTTCGGCAATCTCTTTAGGTACAAAGGACTATCCCTTAATATATTAGTTACCTATTCCTTTGGAAATGTATTGCGCTTGCCCACTGCTTTCAAGTCCAATTATGATAATGATGCTTTGGCGATGCCTAAGGAGTTTACCAATCGCTGGATGCAACCTGGCGATGAAAACCGTACCAATGTGCCTGTGATAGCTTCCTCCTATCAGCGTGATATGATGCCTAACCTACAATATGCCTATACTGCTTATAATTACTCGGATGTGCGTATCGCCAAAGGAGATTTTATTCGCCTGAAGGAAGTTTCTGTTGGGTATGATTTTGATAGAGATACTGTTAAAGCAATGAAAGTGAAACGATTGGGTATGAAATTACAAGCGACCAACCTCTTTCTACTTTATGCAGATAAAAAACTCAATGGAGCTGATCCTGAATTCTCAGGGGGGAGTACTTTTATTCCGAATCCTAAACAAATTACCTTTAGCTTACGTGTAGGTTTATAATCATTTTAAAATGACAGATATGAAAAAAAATAAAATATACTTCATTACTTTACTCCTCTTTTCTTTGGTGGGGTGTAATAAGTTTTTAGATAAAAATCCTGATAACCGAGTGGAACTTGATTCTGCTGATAAGATACAAAAATTCTTAGTAAGTGCTTATCCTAACCGTACTACAGCTTTGGTTACTGAATTTTCCTCTGATAACATTGATGATATAGGAGAGGGTAATAGGCGCACTCTACCTTTCATTAGTGAACTGGTGTACTGGGATAAGAATTTTCATGAATATGGAGCTCGTGATGGGCTTCGTAATATATGGAGTGATAACTATTCTATGATTTATCATGCCAATGTGGCTCTGGAAGCTATTGAGAACTTGGGAGAAAATACTCCTGAACTTAGAGCCTCTAAAGGCGAAGCTTTGGTCATACGTGCGTATGCTCATTTTGTTCTGGTGAATCTTTTTGGGAAGCACTATAATACACAAACTAGTAATACAGACTTAGGAGTTCCTTATTTGGAAGAAAGTATCAATGAATTCAAGGCTGAACGCTCCCGTAATACGGTGGCTGATGTATACCAACGTATTGAGAGAGACCTTATTCAGGGACTTGAACTTATCAATGATAGTTACTATAAGGTACCTAAACTACATTTTAATAAGCGAGCAGCACAAGCTTTTGCGGCACGCTTCTATCTCTATTATGAAAAATGGAATCAAGCAGAGGCAATGGCTACTCAAGCCTTAGGGGGTGTGGAGACTCCCACTACCTTACGTAATTGGGGAACTTTTCAGGCGCTATCCAGTGAGGATCCTCATGCTAAAGAATATACTCGAGATGACCTTGATGCCAATATCTTCTTAGCAACCGTGCATACCAACGCTACTTCCTATATAGACGGGACTGCCGTTGCTCGCTTTACTCATGGAGCTGCTATTTCTGTACGTGAGACATTCCGTGCAGAAAATAACCTTTGGCAGAATAACTACAAGGATAAAGCCTTTGAACGCTACCGCACAGAGATAAGTAAGTATACTTATACAAAATATCCTACTTATGTGAATAATCGCTCTCAGATTGTCCTCTTCTCCACTGATGAAACTCTTCTGGTACGTGCAGAGGCTCGTATATTACAGAAAAATTATGCGGGGGCTATAAGTGACCTTAATCTCTTTACCAAAGGATACCTTACAGCAGGTACTCAGTTTACTCAGAATGAGATTAATACAGGGTACCAACATATAGAGTATTCCAGCTATGACACCACTACCATGCTCAGCCATGCCACTCAAAAGAAACATCTCTATCCTGCTTTCTCAATTGATAGTGAGCAGGAGAATCTATTACATTTCCTCCTACAATGTCGCAGGTTATTAACTCTTGGAGAGGGATTACGATGGTATGATATTCGCCGTTATGGGATAGAGATA
Organism: Capnocytophaga sp. G2; assembly: GCF_035282625.1. Lineage (NCBI taxonomy): Bacteria > Pseudomonadati > Bacteroidota > Flavobacteriia > Flavobacteriales > Flavobacteriaceae > Capnocytophaga > Capnocytophaga sp. G2. Next base: position 233,086 of record NZ_JAYKBU010000001.1, read on the forward strand.
TACCGCCATCAGTTGGATAATGAAGGCACTGCCTATGTAAAGGCTATTCTTTCCAAAGATGATAAGAGGCGTACCCTCCCCCTACCTGTAGATGTAGTAGCTGCAGGTATGCAACAGAATGAAAGATAAATTAAAATATAAGAAAATGAAAAAATTATATATACCTCTTATCATAGCCCTTTTCACATTGGCTTGTAGTAAGGACAAGCCTCAAAGTGATGAGAGTGTGGTACAACTTACCACTAAAGAAGAACTACAGAACCGTACAGAATTGGATAGGTATATCATTGAAAAATTTACCCAACCCTATAATGTACGTATTGTATACCGATTTTCAGAGAATGATGTCAGCCGAAATATGTTCCGTTATGTGGCACCTCCTTCTGCTCAGAAAGCCTTAGAAATGGCTAATTTCCTCAAATACATGTATTATGAGCCTTATACCATGCTTACTCCTAAGGGATTCTTACAGAATTATTCTCCTAAGGAATTAGTATTCATAGGTTCTCGTGCTTTCTCAGACGTAGGTACTGCTTATAATGGGCTGGCTACCAATGCTGTAAAAATAGAAATGCTGGGTGTTAATAATATTGACCCTACAACCTCCGATCCTACAGAAATTATGAATATTGATAACCGTGTACTACGGCTTATCTATCATGAATCCTCTCACTTATTGGAACAGGTTAAAATAGTCCCTAAAGAATTTGAAAAGTTATCCATTGCCGATTATAAAGGAGGCGCTTGGCAACGCTCTTGGGCAGGAAATACTTATCTTAAATCAGGATTTATCAGTGCGTATGCCAGTGATAATATCCATGAGGATTTTGTGGAGACTATAGCTCGCTATATCATCTACTATCAGAAAAATCAATGTGGGTGTGAAACCACGGATACTACTAAGGATACTGATGGAGATGGGTTGGATGATACTGCTTATAATACTTGGAGGACAGGAATACTTCGCAAAGGATATATCTGGGAAGAAGAACTTGCCAAAGCCGATGGGAAGAATAATACTTCTGCTCAGTATACAGGAAAGGAAATACTTCTGAAGAAGATAGGAATGGTTAGAGGCTATCTCAAGGGAGAATGGAGTATTGATATTGATGCCTTACGAGAGGAAATCCATAGGCGACATGCTAATTTGCAAAATAAAGATTTTACTCAATTTGAATGGTAATTTATGAAAAAATATGTATATATATTGGTCTCATGTGCTTTTTTTGCTGCTTGTGATCAAAAAGAAGAAGCCGTATATGGCAAAGGGAATAGTTATGTGAAGCGAACAGGAGAGACTATTACCAAATATACAAAGGCTTTAGAAGAAGCTCCTAATGGATGGTTGCTTACAGTATATGCTGGTGATAATCAGCAATATGGAGGGTATAATTTTCTTGTCTCTTTTGCCGGAGGAAAAGTAAAGGCTTCCTCTGAAGTGAATACAACAGAAACCACTTCCGATTATTCATTGAGCTTTAATGAAAAGGCTATTCTTTCCTTTGATACTTATAATGAAGTGCTACACTACTTTGTAGAGCCTTCATTTTTGAATCCTCATGGGAAGGTAGGGGATAATCAATATGAGATACAGTCTTACGAAAAAGAGGTATTTACCCTTAAGGGAAAACGCTCCAATAACCTAATGACACTTGTACGCTTTCAGGGAGATAAATCCTCTTATCTGAATAAAATACGTTCTCGAGCCTCCCAAATGAAAACAGTGGGAATTGCTCCTATTACCCTCAATGGAAAACAAGTGAACCTTGTCCTTCACCCTACTAATCATCAGTTTGTAATAAGTGAGGGAACTACTATCTATCAGAAGGCATTTGTATATACCGATAAGGGATTAAAGTTATATGAACCTATTGAGATTGGAGGGAAAACCTTTACAGAGTTCTATATCTCCGATGATAATCAGGAACTCTCTTCCTCTGACGGAAGTGTAAAAACAACCTTAGTATATACTTTACCATACAATTTCCAAACGAAGTCCTTAATTCTTAGTTTAGTGGATGATGGATGCAGTAGTAATACCGTTTTCAGTAAGCTCTATGAACGGTATAGGAACTTTACCTATAGTAGTGCCTCTTATAGTACTTCTCCTCAGATACGTTTGGGATCTGAGGCAAGAGAGGCAGGTATTACCTTTCGTTTTTATCAAGATGCAACTACCCGTTATACTTTGGATTTTCTTCCTGTAGCAGGCAAAGAAAACCAAGTGAATATAGTAGAGGGAATACGTAGCCTTAACTGGAATGTATTCAATAATCTCTATCCTATTGTAGAAGCACTTATACAGAATGCTCCTTATGAAATGACTGATATTAAAGGTGATGGTTCTCAGTATCGCTTAACAAGTACTAAGAATGCCCAGATCACTTTCGTAACTACCCCAGCCATCGCAATACTTCCTTATGACTTTACAAGGAATCGTACTATGATACAGTTCGCTACAGGATATGTATCAAATAGTGTTCTGACAGCTTATAATAGTGTAAGAAGTCGTACTCGAATAGTAAATGGTGCCAGAGTAAGGGATATATTAGGAAATACCATTTATTTTGGAAAGAATGGGAATAACATAGGCTTTCATTTCTATTTTACCCGAACACCAACCTTAGGAGGAAGTAGCAGTAATGTAAGTTCGGTATATAATATAGATTTCTTGCCTGTTCCTTGTAATATTGCACAAATGAACATGATAGATAAGGGGAAGCTTCCTCAGAATACCAATTGGACGGCATTTAGCTATTTGTCTTCATTGATAGATACCTTTACAAGGAATGCTCCTTATACGATGTATGATGATGGTTCAGGATATGTGCTCTGGACAAGTGTGAAAGATAGTAATATATGGTTCTATACTTACCAATAGATTTAGATATATAAAAAGGAAATAGCTCTCTTAAAGAAAAGGAGAGCTATTTTTCTATATATGATAAAGAATTTTTTAGAAGGAGAGTGCGAGAGGGCGGTCAGTGGAGAATACTTGAATACCTTTTTTGGCCCATTCATTATACAGATGATCTCCTTTGGCAGCTGCACGCTTATCTAAGTTACCTAATGTACCAAGTATGGCAGGTATTCTTAGCTCATTGAGGCGCTTATAAAGGCTATCCTCAGGCAGATGTATCCCTGTGAAAGCAAGTAGCTTCTCCTTAGGAATCCCTGTGGCAAGAATACGATTGAGCTCATCATCATTACGTACAGTTACAGAAAGGAGCATTTCAGGAGCTACCTTATAAAGTTCTTCTGCTTGAGCTACATTATAGCTGATGAGTACTACTTGTCCTTGCATTTGTTCAGCACGTACAAGATTGGCTACCTTCTGGTAAGAGATCCCCTTTTTGAAGTCCAACATAAGGTAAGCGCCATGTTTCTTACACCAAGCGAGTACTTCCTTAAGCATGGGAATTTGGTAAGAAGTGACTTTGCCAAAATCATCTTTGAGCCTTTCTTTGAGGAGTTCCTGGGTACTAAGTTGGGAGACAATTCCTTCCCCTGTGGCAGTACGTCCAAGTTTATCATCGTGCATGAGGAATAAGTCACCATCTGTGCTCTCAAAAATATCAATTTCAAAACTATGAATGCCTTTTTTGGATAGATATTCAATAGTTTGCAAGCAATTCTCAGGATAACCTGCTATGCCTTTACCTGCACGATGAGCGGAGACTATAGGCTTCTGTGCAAAATAAATTTCATTGGTGATTTCTTTTTGAGGGATGATCCTCCCAGTAGAGGAATTTTTACAAGAGACTACTCCTATAAGGAGCAGCAGTAATAGCAAAGCAATTTTTTTCATTTAATAGTTATTTAATTAGTTTCTGATTTTATTTATTGAAAAAAGCTCCCCCTTAAAGCCAAGAGAAGAGCTTTTAGAAAACTATGAAAACTTTTAAGATTATGCACTTAACAGATGTTCCGTAAAGCCAGACTTATTGAGCTTGTCCTCAGCGTAAGAGCGAGTAACTACCAGTGTTTTCTCATTGGTACTAGGAAGATTGAACATAGCATCTGTAAGGATACTCTCACATAAGGAGCGTAATCCACGAGCACCGAGCTTATACTCTAAGGCTTTTTCCACTATAAAATTCAGAGCATCTTCTTCAAAGGAAAGGGTTATGCCATCCATGGCAAAAAGCTTTATATATTGTTTTACAAGGGCATTCTTAGGCTGAGTGAGGATCATGCGTAGGGTCTCCTTATCCAAAGGATCCATATAAGTAAGTACAGGTAAGCGTCCAATAATTTCAGGAATAAGCCCATAATCTTTTAAATCCTTATGGGTAATATACTGCAAGAGATTCTTATCATCTACTTTTGTTTCCTTGGAGGAGTTATAGCCTACTGCTTGTCGGTTCATACGGCGGGCAATGATGCGTTCTATTCCATCAAAGGCTCCTCCTGCTATAAAGAGGATATGTTCGGTATTGACCTCAATATACTTTTGGTCAGGGTGCTTACGTCCTCCTTTTGGAGGGACATTCACTATGGAACCTTCTAAGAGTTTAAGGAGTGCATGCTGTACCCCTTCTCCTGAGACATCACGGGTAATAGAAGGATTATCACTTTTGCGGGAGATTTTATCTATTTCATCAATGAATACAATTCCTCGTTCGGCTTTCTCCACATTATAATCAGCGGCTTGGAGTAGGCGAGAGAGGATGCTTTCCACATCTTCTCCTACATAACCTGCTTCAGTGAATACAGTGGCATCTACAATGGCTAAGGGGACATTGAGCATTTGGGCTATGGTACGAGCCATAAGGGTTTTTCCAGTCCCAGTTTGACCGACCATGACAATGTTACTCTTCTGGATTTCTACCTCTTCTTGGTCTTTCTCCTGGAGCAAGCGCTTGTAATGGTTATATACAGCAACAGAGAGGACTTTCTTGGTCGCCTCTTGACCGATAACATATTGATCAAGGAAAGTCTTTATTTCGGTAGGCTTCTTTAGAAGAAGGTCTTGACTGAGTTCTGTAGTTGTTCTTTGTTTGTTATTTTCCTGCTCGGACATCCAAATGTTATATGCCTGTTCTACACAATAGTTACATATAAATACATTGGGCTCCACACCACTGGCGATAAGGAATATATCAGCACTAGCATGCCTTCCACAGAAGGAACAACTTTCACCTGTTTTACTCATATTATTAAAAAGGGAATTAAAGTAAGTTATTTTTGTCGTTCGAGGACTTCATCAATCATACCGAAGTCCTTAGCCTCGCTGGCAATCATCCAATAATCACGATCGGAGCTATGAATAACCTCCTGAAGAGTCTTTCCTGAATGTTTAGCGATAATAAGAGAGAGTTCTTCCTTTATTTTGAGAATCTCACGAGCATTAATTTCAATATCACTGGCTTGTCCTTGGGCGCCACCTAAGGGTTGGTGAATCATGATACGGGAGTGAGGAAGAGCAGAACGCTTGCCTTTAGCACCAGCACAGAGGAGCACGGCTGCCATAGAAGCTGCCAATCCTGTACAAATGGTTGCTACCTGAGGTTTAATGAACTGCATAGTATCATAAATACCTAGCCCAGAATATACTTCACCTCCAGGAGAATTGATATATATTTGGATATCTTTCTGGGCATCAAGACTCTCTAAGAAAAGGAGCTGTGCTTGTATGATATTGGCTACTTGGGAGTTAACATCTGTTCCTAAGAAAATAATCCTGTCCATCATAAGGCGAGAGAACACATCCATTTGAGTTACATTCAATTGTCTCTCTTCCATAATATAAGGGGTCATGCTATTGACAATGGCATCATAATAAGTACTACTGACCCCCTGATGCTCAATAGCAAATTTCTTAAATTCTTTTGAATAATTCATTTCTTTTTAATTAGTGTTGATGCTGATGGGTATAGAATTTTTCTATGAAAGAATCCACATCAATATCTATTTTATTAAGTTTTGCTTTTTCTTTGTAGAACTGAATGAGTTTACCTCCCACCAATTCCCTATGGATGCGATTCACTTCTGCTTCATTCTTAAGGGTATTATTTACAAAGGTATCTATCTGAGGTTGCTCTACATCAGTGAGTCCATAACGAGCGATTTGAGCACGAATAGCTCTCTCAGCAAAGGCACGGATTTCTGGATAAGAAACCTGCAAATGATTGTCTTTAAGTATTTTATCTTCAATAAGCTGGTAGCGTAATCCTCTTTCAGAGCGATTGTATTCTTTAGCAGCTTCTTCAGCAGTGATTTTCTTTTCACTGGTTACTTGAATCCATTTTTTAAGGAATTCTGCAGGTAGGTCAAAGGAAGTCTTCTCCAAAAGAACCTCTGTAGCATCATCTAATAGGCGTGAATCTGCATTTGTGGTGAATTCCTCTCGAATACCTTCTTCTACTTTTTTACGGAACTCCTCTTCGGTAGTAATGTTTTGATTGGGATAAAGTTGATTAAAGAAAGCTTCATCTAAGGTGGCTAATACTACTTCCTGAATATTTTCTATAGTGAGGGTAAGTTCCACATCCAGAGTATGTACTACGTCATGAGGTACCCCTAAGGCTTGCATGAGTACATGAGCATCCTTGAAAAGTTCCTTAGAGGAAAGCGTAATCTGATCACCTACTTTTTTGTCCTTCAATTTTTCAAATGCTTTATCTGTGAGGGATTCAGTAGTGAAAGTATATTCCTTATCTATATTTGCAGCCTCATTGAAGAAAGTACCACTTATTTCGGTGTTTTTAGCTACCTTTTCAGCAGGCACAAGTGTTCCGAAGCGAGTACGAAGGTGTTCTACTTGGGTATCTATTTCTTTATCAGTTACTTTTATTTCATAATAATTAATAGGAGTAGAAAGGTCAATAGAGAACTCAGGAGCTAAGCCTATTTCAAAAACAAAGGTGTGTGAATCACCATCCCAATCCACCTGTGGCGCATCCTCTTTAGGGATAGGTTGTCCTAACAATTGTAATTTTTCATCTTGGATAAACTTGTTAAGGGAATCACTAATGAGCTTATTGACTTCATCTACTTGGATGGCTCTTCCGTATTGTTTTTTAACTATTCCCATAGGGAGATGTCCCTTACGGAATCCTGGTACAGAAGCGTTTTTACGATAGTTATTAAGGGCATCGTCTACATTTTTTTGATAATCATTCTTATCAATGACTAAGGTAATTACGCCATTAAGAGCGTCTATTTGTTCTTTACTAATATTCATTAGGGTTGGTTTTAATTTATGAAAAATTCAGTTGGCAAAAGTACTACAAATTATCGGTTGTACAAAATTTTTTAGCTGTTTTCCTGTAAAATTCTTTTCCTAAGGAAGACAAACAAGGATACTTACGGCATTTCCACCAAAACCTGTAGCATTGATCAATATATTACGAAGAGGTTTTGTGGGTGTTTTAGGCAGATAAGGAATTTCTAAAAATGTTTGATGAATGAGCATGAGTATCGCCATTTCCAAGGCTAAAGCGCCGCTGGAGGCAAAGGTATGTCCTATCATCCATTTGTTGGAGGTGAGTAAGGGGAGATGTTCTCTGAATACTTGTTTTAGGGCATGATACTCGGCTTGATCTCCTTTAATTGTTCCTGTACAGTGAGGGATGACCACGTCCACCTGAGAAGGGGAGAATCCCTGTAAGGCTTGTTTCATACTCTTTTGCAAGGCTTGTGCATCGGGAGAGATTGCTACCGGATGGGTAATGGTTTCAGTAGCATAACCAATTCCTTTGATTATCGCTAAAGCATTTTGTTTATAGCCTTTTTCCACAGCAAAAACAGCACTTCCTTCTCCCAGCACCATTGTATTTTTTGGTTTATCTAAAAGCAATGGCTGGGACGGATAGGTATCGCCGAGGTTCCCATATATTTTAAGAGCCTTCATTTGGGAGAGGGTAAAGGGAGTTAGGGGAGCTTCACTACCTCCTACAAGAAACCCTTCTGCCATCTGGGCATGGAGCCACGCTACTGCATTGAGCAAAGCGTGTAGAGCGGTAGAGCAGGTGATAGAGTGGGAGAGAGCCACTCCCTGTCCTTGAGCGTCCTGCATTACCCAAGAGGAAATATTGCCTAAAGAAGTAGTAGGGGAGGCTAAAGGAGCACATTTACCTTGTTCCAAATAGTCTCGGTAGTATTGTTCAAAAAGGGTTGTAGCTCCCCGAGAGGAGCCTATGTTCACTCCGAAGGATTTTCCTTTGCTCCATCCTGCTTCCTTTAGGGCTTGTCGTGAAGCATAGAGGGCATAAAGTACGGTAGGGTCTAAGTTTTTGTATTTGGGATTCTCCTGTTGTAGTTGGGTGATATGGCTACGACTCTCCTTATTGAGTGCTCCTACAGGAAGAGCTTCTTTTCCCACTATTTGACCACTTAATAGGGGTTTGCCCCGGAGATAGTTCTCCCAAATAGCAGTTCTTTGAGCCCCTAATGGAGAAATGCTTCCCATTCCTGTAATAGAGATATTGGTTTGCATAGTTTGCTTTAAGAATTTCCTAAATACTTTTCATTTTTTACTAATTTATCCGCTATTTGTCGGTCATTAGATAAGTGTTGCACCTTGTTTTGTCCTCCTAATTTTCCTTGTGCTTTCATATATTCTGAAAAGCTTCCCTTAGGGATACAGGTAATCTTGAGTCGTTGGAGGATTTTTCCTTCTATGAGGTCTTTGTAATAGCTATTCTGTGCTTGTAGGGCAGTATCAAGGGTATGAGCAAAGGTTTCCATGTCCTTAGGGAGAACGGAAAACTCAATAAACCATTCATGGTAAGGCAATTCCCCCGCTGGTGGATTTACCTGGGGAGCTACGGTAAATTCACTGACCTCACCTCCTGCTGTAGTAAGTGTTTTGGTAAGAGCCTCTTCCACTTCCTTTCCGATAACATGCTCGCCAAAGGCAGAAATAAAGTGCTTGATACGTCCTGTTACTACAATGCGATAAGGCGTAAGAGAGGTGAACATCACAGTATCTCCCATATTATAAGCCCAAAGTCCAGCATTGGTGGATACAATTAACACATAATTCACTCCTAATTGTACATCTTTCAAGGGGATACGCTTAGGGGTTTCAGCAAAGAAAGTGTCTGCCTGTATAAATTCATAGAAAATTCCTGAATTGAGGAGCAAAAGCATGCCTTTTTCTGTTTGGGAATCCTCATAGGCAAAGAAGCCTTCACTGGCAGGGTAGAGTTCTATTGTATCTACTTTACGTCCAATAAGATGCTCAAATTTTTGTCGGTAAGGCTCATAGTTCACCCCTCCATAGATAAATAATTGGAAGTGAGGGAAGAGTTCTCCAATTGTTTTATGAGATTTCTCTTGCAAGCGCTCAAAATACATTTGTACCCAAGGAGGAATGCCACTGATAACAGTCATATCCTCCTTTATAGTTTCGGTAACAATGGCGTCTATCTTGGTCTCCCAATCCTCTATACAGTTAGTTTTCCATGAAGGCATACGGTTGGTTTGTAGGTATTTAGGTACATAGTGAGCAGAGATACCAGAAAGCCTTCCCTGTCGGATCCCATTTTTCTTTTCTAAAAGGGGACTTCCTTGTAGAAAAATCATTTTCCCATCTACAAATTCTGCATTACCTGTCTGTGCGATATAGCACATAATAGCATCACGAGCCGCTTGGATGTGATAAGGCATAGAGTCCCTCGTTATAGGAATATATTTTGCCCCACTGGTAGTACCTGAAGTCTTGGCAAAATAGAGGGGCTTCCCTTTCCAAAGGATATTGGATTCTCCATTTTTGACTCGCTCTATATAAGGAGTGAGAGCTTCATAGTCACGGATAGGTACTCGCGCTACAAAATCCTTGTAGGAATGTATCTCCTCAAAATGATGATCCTTTCCAAAGGCGGTATTTTTTGCTTTTCGGATAAGAGAAAGGAATACTTTCTCTTGGGTGGTTATAGGTTGTCCCGCCCATAAATCTATGTTTTTGCGTATGCGATAAGCCCATAATCGGGCGAGGAAACTTTTTAAACTCATGATGGATTGGAAATTAATAGTTTGAGGTGTCTATTTAGCTACATACTAATTGACTTTGGGAAACGGGAGGGCGCTCTACAATTCTTTTCATTAATTTGTTAAAGATAGTATCTTTATTTTGTGAGCGATTAATTCTAAAACTGTATTCCGCTAAATATCGGTCTATGTTAAATTCTGATACCCAAGAATATATACCTCGTATCCAAGACTTTACTTGATGTATTACCTTATGTAATGTAGGAAAATTCTTCCCATCATTACTAGAAATTTGAGTTATATTAAAGTCTTTTATAGGTTTATATCCTTTCCATTCGTCAGTAGTAACTTGTGCTGTTTTACTAATATGTTTGTCAAATATTGTTCGTAATGATTTTGAGGAAAAATCAGGTATTTTTAGTGCGTAAAAGCGCTTTACTTTGCCTTGGGTCAGTAAGTTCCATTGCACAAAGAACTTTCTTTTTCTTTGTGTCATAGCTTCAACTTTGTTTTCCTTCCTCTTTCCCCCCTATGGTAAATTCATCAACCTAAACGCTATCATTCATTTTGTGCGATTCACTGGATTTCATAGCTTCACGGACTTTTTGCATAAAATAATGTGCAGTCTGACGACTAATTTCATAACGACGAGCAACTTGTGAGGCTGATAACCCTTTAGTTGTAGTTGTCATTTCAAAACATATAAAAAATGCTTTACGTAACCCAAATTTTAGTCTATGAAATAGTGTTCCAGCAGTAGGACTTTCCGTATCTCCACAGATATTACAAGTGCGTGAAAAATCTTTGCGAACTTGGTATTTTTTATGACCACATTTGCGACAGCAATATCCATCTTCCCACTTTAAAGAAGCTAGCTATTCTTTGCAATCTAAGTCTGTTTTAAAGCGTTCAGTAAACTCTAAGAGGCTTTGTCCTTTGAATAATTCCATAATACATTAATTTTCAGAATGCAAATATATGAAATTATTTTGACATCTCAAAAATAAAATAAAAATGGCAAAAGGATACAAAGACTTAACTTTGGAGCAAAGGTACATAATAAAAGCACATCTTGACACAAATCAGTCAAATAAATTTATAGCTGAAAGTTTAGGAGTCTCAGAATCAACTATTAGCAGAGAGACTAAAAGATGTGGAGAACGTAAAAAATACACTCCTCTAAGAGCTCAAGAAATAGCTGATATGAAGAAAGAACAACTTTCTAAGAAGCGCAAATTTACTTCTGAAATAGAGAAAATAGTCAAAGATAAAATTTGTAATGAGCAGTGGTCGCCCAAACAAATTGTAGGTTATTACAAAAAACTAAAGGAAGAAGGTAAAACCGATGTAGAGATGGTTTCTCACGAACGTATCTATCAATTTGTACGTGAGGATAAGAAAAAAGGAGGTAAAATATACCTAAATACACGACATAAACTTAAGAATAGAGCTTCTACCTTCACTAATATCAAAATTTCTATCTTTAAAATATACAATATGATATTTTCTAATACCTATTTTAACTAAACTACAGTATAAATAACTAATACTTAATCCAAAATCTCTTTTCTTTCATACATTATCTCTTTTTTATTATATACAATAATTTTCTTAATATAATTTTTATTCTCATCTAATATGAACTCAACTAATGCGATTAAATCTCTATCGTAAATTAAACCATTATCGCTAATTTCTTCGGTATCATTCAAGTTAATTCTCCTATACCACCATCTTTTAGTATAAAAAAAGCAATATATCTCTGCTCTTTTATTTTTCGCAATAGATGAAATATAACTATTATCAACAAAATCTTCTATTTCATATGCTACCTTGCTATAATCCTTATGAGTATAGTTTTTTATTTCATAGTAGAAATAATTAAACTTGTAAGATGAGTTTTCATTCATAATCTGTAAAATTCTAGCATTGTAAGATTTATCCATTTCGGATATTTTGATATTTTTACTACAAGAAAAAAACAGAAAAGAAATAATAAAATATACAAGATAATTCATAGCAATATTTTTTCAGAGTTTTCAACTTTAGTAATAAAAGGTACATAACCTCTAAAATGTTGCAATACAAACCATTCCCAAAAAATATTGTGGTCCCAAGCAATCCAAGGACTTGGAGCTCTTTTTTTCTCTAAATCAGGGTAGTCTAAGCCAAAATGATCAAAGTAAATAAAATTTAAAGTTAAATAAGTGAACTTATGGTTTGGACTCCAAGGATAAATCACTTCTTTAATTTCTTTTATCCATATTTCATACGCCCAAATATCATTTAGCATAATTCCTAATCCACTCATTTTGTCTGGGAATCTAGGACTATCAATTTCTTTGTCAACCAGTTTTTTATATAATATTCCTTCGCCATCATTTGTTATTTTCATATTTGAAACAGCATAGTCAATTGTTAAAAACTTTTTTATTTCTTCTTTGACCTCATTTATTACAACATTTTTGAAATTAATATGATTTGAGTGTTTATTTACTTCTATATCTAATCGCTTATCTGAAAACTCATATGTGTTACTTTTGTTAGTTTTCATTGTATCAACCATTTTTTTGCAACATCTTCTAAAACTCCTTTAGAATAATATTCTATATCACTTTTAAAGTCCTCAAATAATTTTTTACTCGTTTTTTTACAAAATTCGCTTATTTTCCGAACTACTTTATTAGCTCTAGCCAAGGCAAAAGCCATATTTTGGGTATGATTAAAGTTTTCTATATAAATCTGTCTCCATAGTTTTTCAAACCCTTTTTCATCTTCAGTATAATCACCATACATCAAATCCAAGTGAGGCTTCCCCTCCATATTTTTTCCCTTTCTTCTTTTACCTCTAAGAATCAAAATATCTTTATACAGAACTTTTTCATTTATTTTTCCTCCTTCATAAGCCCCTACAATGGTTTGAGGGCTTGTTCATTCATTTTTACCACCTGCACTGAAAGTTAAATCACCTCCAAAGGTATGAAATTCTATATCTCCATCACTTGAGATGTTCATTGTTCCTTTTACAATTCTTGTTCTCATAGTATTATCTTTTAGCCTTGATTATTATATTCTCCACTCTTCTTTTTAAGAGAGGTAGCAGAATTTACTTTCATATTGTTAGAGCTATCTACAATAGTCTCTTTCGCTGTATATTGGCTTCCTCCTTTTGAATGGCTATGTAAATCCCCCTCAATCACCTCTGTTAAAGCACCATTTACATATACAAACATATCTCCACCAATATCACTTCTCTTAGCCTTTCCTGCTGTTTCAGCGATATTTACATTAGCATCAAAATCAATACTATCACTTGTCTTTAAATTGATGTTCTTAGCTGTGATATTAATAGTCTCAGGCGCAGAAATTTCTATATTCTTACCCTGAGTATCCAACTTAATTACATTGCCATTCTTATCAGTAAGCAAGATGCTCTCATCTTCAGTAAAGATGAGCTTATGTCCACTTGAAGCCTTGGGCTGAGGCATTTGGTGGAGAAGAAGTAATTACCACTTCTCAAGGATAAATACCCTATAGCTAAAACTGAATGAAACTTTTTCATCAATTTTCCTCCTTATCTTTCTCAATTCTTCTCGTATAAGATATATGACTATTATATTCTAGTAAGATCTTAATATTCTTATTTGTTTTAACTTCCTTTATTTCCCCAGTGTTACCATTAATCCAAATGCCAGATAAGTTATAGTTTCCTGTTTTCAAGCTATATGGTTCCCCCTTTGGCTTAAAAATATAATAATCTCCATATATAATATCCAATTCAAAAAAACCATCATTAGCTATTTCTTCTTTTAAAATATATTTTATACATTTTTGCCCTGCTTCATCCAATGAAAGTTTAAATGTTTTTCCTTTTTTTTGAATTCCTCTGTTCTATATAGAGATGTCTTTTTCTACTTTACAAGAAAAAATACTACTTAATATACCCATAATAATAACTATTTTAATAACTTTATACATATTTTTATTTCTAATTACTCAACTGTTGGTTATAACTTGATCTGAAATCACGAATTTCTATGTAAGGAATCTCTCTATACTCTTTATTTATGGTTAATTTATTCCCTTTTTTAGAACCATAAGTATGTTCACCTTCCTCTGTTAAAAGTTCCAAAAAACCTTGTGGTGATTGAGTTGTTGATGTTTTGCCTGCCCCTACCTCGTGGTCGCAGATAGCCCCACCATTTAGCTTTATCATCCAAATAGCATCTTTCTGACTTGGGTAGAGGTCTTTAATACCCAGAGCCTCGCGATGAAGTCCAGGGAAGTCCTGATGTGCGCCGTTGTACTGTGGACGGACAAAACAGTTAAAGGTTTCGTTATACCGCTTGGCAAGTCGCTCTTTAAACTCAGGGACTGCTCTAAGAGCCAACGGCTGAACTCCGTACGTATCTCGTCTATTTTGGTATTGGCGAGTTGGGTAGCTTCCATATCGCGCATTTTTACCTCTTTGCCATCTACAAGGATGGTTTTGGTGATGTCAGGGGTGGTATTAACCAGCACGTGGCGAAAGAGGGCAATACCATCATAAAGGCGGCTTTGAGACTTGACTATAAGTTTTATTTGTGTTAGGATATACGGACTTATTCATTGAAAAAAATGTCAATAATTTTATCATCTATTTGTATTTCTATAGGATATAATTCTTTTGTCTTTCCGCCCTGTTTGTATAAAATCAATGTCCAAGGATTGTCTTTGGATACCTGAATTATTTTTTTCCCTATTTTTAGGATTTCGCCTATTTTTATGTTTATTGTATCTATTCTTTTTTCTAATGCAAGATCGCTTGCCATTGTCATATAAAAAGTAGCATCGTCTACCGTTGTATAGAAATCATCATCTTTTGACACATTCTTTAGGCTATCAAGGTAAAATAAGGTTGGTTCCACAAAGATAACATAATTCTTATCCTTTATTTCCCTTGTAATCCTCTCATCGGTTATTTCTTGTACATAATCTGCTTCCTCAATGGTATCTATATCATTTTCAATATAGTTATTTTCTTGGGTATTGTTATTATTGCAAGAAAACAACAATAAACACGCTGAAATAAAATAATAAATCTTTACCATCTGAATATTTTAAAATATAATATCATCAATGATGTACCTGTCTTTCTTTTTAGCTACTTTTAATTGTATGCTATCATATCTGTTATCATAAAAGTCAAAAAGATACACATTATATCTTTTTGAATTTATCTTCTTTACCTTAATAGAGTCCAACCATTCTATGAAGATATCTTGGGCTTTTACAATAGGATCTGCACTTAATTCATCTGAATTTACTTTCCGTATTAATTTACTTGATAGAAACTCCCTTTCTATTTCCCTTAATTCTTCTTCGCAAAACTCCCTGTTATCAAGACAAGGCATTTTATCTTGCTGCCTGATATACTTGTCATAAAATTCTAAAATCATTTTTGTAGCTTCATCAGTTTCTTCTTTAGGCACTTGAATTGGTGCAATTGTATCTTTTTCTACTATGGTATCTCTTTTGATAGAGGAAATAGTAGCTGTACTATCATCGAAAGATGACACTTGGGTGTTGCTATTGTTACAAGAAAACAACAATAAACACGCTGAAATAAAATAATAAATCTTTACCATCTGAATATTTTAAAATATAATATCATCAATGATGTACCTGTCTTTCTTTTTAGCAACTTTTAATTGTATGCTATCATATCTGTTATCATAAAAGTCAAAAAGATACACATTATATCTTTTTGAATTTATTTTCTTTACTTTAAGAGAATCTAGCCATTTTATTGTATAGTCCTGTGCATTTACAATAAAATCCATATCTCTATCTTCAGTGGGCTGTATTTTTTTTATTAATTTATTTGATAAATATCTTTTCTTAATTCTTCTCAATTCATCTTCACAAAACTCCCCTTTACCATGACAAGGCATTTTATCTTGTTGCCTGATGTACTTATCATAAAATTCCAAAATCATTTTTGTAGCTTCATCAGTTTCTTCTTTAGGCACTTGAATTGGTGCAATTGTATCTTTTTCTACTATGGTATCTCTTTTGATAGAGGAAATAGTATCTCTAATATCATCAGAAGATGATACTTGGGTATTGTTATTGTTACAAGCAAACAACAATAAATACACTGAAATAAAATAATAAATCTTTACCATCTGAATATTTTAAAATATAATATCATCAATGATGTACCTGTCTTTCTTTTTAGCTACTTTTAATTGTATGCTATCATATCTGTTATCATAAAAGTTAAAAAGATACACATTATATCTTTTTGAATTTATCTTCTTTACCTTAATAGAGTCCAACCATTCTATGAAAATATCTTGGGCATCTACAATAAAATCCATATCTCTATCTTCAGTAGGCTCTATTTTTTTTATTAATTTATTTGATAAATATTTTTTCTTAATTCTTATCAATTCATCTTCACATTTTTTCTCTTCTTCATATAAATCAGAGCACGGTATTTTATCTTGTTGCCTGATGTACTTATCATAAAATTCCAAAATCATTTTTGTAGCTTCATCAGTTTCTTCTTTAGGCACTTGAATTGGTGCAATTGTATCTTTTTCTACTATGGTATCTCTTTTGATAGAGGAAATAGTAGCTGTACTATCATCGAAAGATGACACTTGGGTGTTGTTATTGTTACAAGAAAATAACAATAAACACGCTGAAATAAAATAATAAATCTTTACCATCTGAATATTTTAAAATTGAGGTTTCTATTTAGCTACATACTAATTGACTTTAGGATAATTCCTTTCATATTTTTTAATACATCTCCCCATTGCTCGCTTGATAACAATGTTGCTTGAACATTTCCAATCTATTATTCAGTTTGAACTTTAATAAAATAATAATCTAAATAATCTCTCATATAATCCTCTATCCATTCTTTTTGTAATCTATCATTAGATAGTAGGTTGTAATAGGCTTTCTTTAAATTTTTATTTGACACATTATATAATTTATAACATTTAGACACTATCAAATAACCATTATAATAACTATTCTGAACACCTTCAAATCTCTTTTTGTATTTGTTGTGATAAGTCTCTAACACCTTCTTTATTTCTTCTTTTTCGAAAAATCGGGGTAATGGTTCTAGATGATTAAATGTGGTTGTGTAGTTATCTTCAAATGTTTCTGTGTATAAATAAGTATCATTACAATTACAAAAACCATAAAAAACGAATTGTTCAAAAGATTTACTATCGTTTTGTAATTTTAAGTACGTCTTACTAATCAGTTCTTTGTTTTGAGCATTACAAAAAATGCTAAAAAAGACTATTATAATGTTTAACAATTTCATATTCAATTATTTTAATTGAGGTGTCTATTTAGCTACACACTAATTGACTTTGGGAAACGGGAGAACGCTCTACAATTCTTTTCATTAATTTGTTAAAGATAGTCTCTTTGCTTTGTGAGCGATTGATTCTAAAACTATACTCAGCTAAATAGCGGTCTATGTTAAATTCTGATACCCAAGAATATATACCTCGTAATTTGCGACAGCAATATCCATCTTCCCACTTTAAAGAAGCTAGATATTCTTCGCAATCTAAGTCTGTTTTAAAGCGTTCAGTAAACTCTAAGAGGCTTTGTCCCTTAAATAATTCCATAATACATTAATTTTCAGAGTGCAAATATATGAAATTATTTTAACACCTCAATTAAATAATTAACAAATTAATAAATTCCCCAGTGTTTACTTTGCAAAAGGCTTTTTACAACATCTGTTTGTTGGGCTGGGCTTAGTTTAATATTAGCCACAGCACCAACTTTATTTGTGGGTAAGGCTTTAATAAAGTCGAGAAGGGCAGTACCCATAAGCCCTTTACCATCTTTTGCAAGCTCAAGTAATACCCAATATAACTTAGTATTTTCTTGTATGTTTATGCTCGTAAGGGGAGCTTCTGAAGCGTGTAATATTGCAAGATTAGGTTGCTTAGAAAGGTCTAAAGTAGTGATATTGGTGTTGTTAATTTCTAAACGGACAAGTTGCGGGTTTTGGCTAAGGTCTAAGCTATGGATACTTTTACATCTGTTTATAAGTAATTCTTTAAGATTTGTAAATGCTTTAACATCGAAGACAGGAATAGCAGTGGTTTCGGTTATATCCAAAAAAGAAAGATTAGTAGGGAGAGTGCTATTGAGCATAGTATGACTATCCAAAGATAACGCTGTTATATGCTCTAAGTTTTTAATAGATGGAAGTTTATTATTTTCAACCAATAACTTCCTCAAAAAAGGGTTATGACTAATATTCAAGTCTGTAAGCTCTAGGTATTCGCAAAATAACTCAATAACTTTACCATATATTCTAAAAGTTTGAGATTTTAGGGTATAATTAAGATAACCTTCGAACTTTGGTAGAACATCTATCCCTTCGTCCCATTTACCATTGTTGTTGAAGTCAATCCAAAACCCTTTTTTGTCTATTTTATCACCATCAATAAAAAAGCTTATTATTTCTCCTACTTTTTTCTCGGTAGTAAGCTGTATATAGTTTGTTGTATCAAGTCCAGTAGGATTGATAGGCTTAGCAGGGGTAGTGAACTCCTGTGCGGGATACTCAGTAGTGTTACCTGCTTTGTCCCATACCTTTACCCATACGCGGTAAGTAGTTTTCTCGGTAAGCCCTGTAAGCTTATAAGTGCTGAAAAGAGCTTTTGGGGTACCGCTATTTTTCACCTCACTACTACCCCTCATCTGCCATAACAGCTGATAAGTGAGCTCTTCAGCATCAGTTTGCCCATCAGTAGTTAGATCCCACGTAATAGTAGTGGTATCAAAAGCAGTAGTTTCAATTTTGGTAATAGTAGCCAGTATAGGAGATTCAGTATCAATTGAGTTGTTATCATTTTTTGAGCAACTGATAACAACTAAGGCTACTATCATCAATAACAGATAAGTACCTTTTTGAAGGTCTTTTATTAGTTTCATATTATTTCATTTATTATAGCAAATACGATAGGTATCGTATTCATTTTTAGGCGACAAAGATAATAAATAATTACGAATTACGAATTACGAGTTACGAATTACGAAATTATTACGAATTATGAATTATGAAGAGAGGTATTAGCCCAAAGACGTTTGTTCTACTTAGAGAGGAGGATTTGTAAAAACGGTTTTTTATAAAATAAAATGTTTTTCTATGGAATTTAAGGATAAAAATATAAAAAAGGTTGCTCAGCGTTTGCTAAACAACCTTTGTAACTCATAACTCATTATTTGTAACTTGTTATTATTTTTTCTTTTTATTCTTCACTTAAGGATTGATAACCCGGACCACAACTGCCTTCATATTCACATTCTGATAAATAATATTCGGCATAAGCGGCTTTATCCCACCATTCTTTAAACTTTGGCAGACCGAAATACTGTTTTTCCTTTAACCAACGGTCATTTCCATTTAAAAAATAACGCAATCGCCCCATCGGAAAATAAATGAATAGAGGTGTCTATTTAGCTACATACTAATTGACTTTGGGAAACGGGAGAACCCTCTACAATTCTTTTCATTAATTTGTTAAAGATAGTATCTTTATTTTGTAAACGATTAATTCTAAAACTGTATTCCGCTAAATATAGGTCTATGTTAAATTCTGATACCCAAGAATATATACCTCGTAATTTGCGACAGCAATATCCATCTTCCCACTTTAAAGAAGCTAGATATTCTTCGCAATCTAAGTCTGTTTTAAAGCGTTCAGTAAACTCTAAGAGGCTTTGTCCCTTAAATAATTCCATAATACATTAATTTTCAGAGTGCAAATATATGAGATTATTTTGACGCCTCAAAAAATATTTTTCAAGGTATTTGGTAATGATTTAGAAACCTAATTTTGAAAAAGCCTGTCCAAATCATCTAAGACTCTGTCTTCTCTTATCTTCCTGTCAAAAAAATAATCCTCTTTGTATGAGCTAATTATATTATTTTTTGTAGTTTTGCATTTTAAATTCAACTTTGTCTCAAAGGATCCGCCTCACAAGGCACTTCGGTTGTTTTCTTGTAGGAAAAACCAATTCTGTTAAGTAAATCAGCCATTCCTTGTGGAGTATAGGTAACTTCAAAAGTGTCTTTAACCCATTGAGATACTTGTTTTGCATCTGTATAAAGATGTGTGCGTAACTCTTGTTTTAAGGATTCTATTTGAAAAATATTAAGCAGACCTTGATAACCTCTATAACGATTCTCAAGGAGTTTATCTAGTCCTCCTTCAAGATATAAGGAACGATAACAATAAATAGTAGAAATATCTATACCTAAGCAATCAGCAACAAAAATAGGAGTATTGCCCATAGAAAGCATCAAAATACAGGTAACTCGGGCATAATCCGAGCGACCTTGCAAGTTGCGTTGGAGCTTTCTAAGTTCCTCTATTTCTGTTGGTGACAGTGTTAGTTCCATAGACAGTGCAAAGATAATAAATCTTTTATTTATTCGCAATCTAAATTTGTTTGACTATAATAGATAATAGACACTAAAATGTACCATATAATGAAATACGTATTATATATAATAAGTGTATTTTTCCTAATCACGGCGTGTAAAATGGAAAAAACAGAGGTAAATCCTTCACAAGAGGAAGAAAAAAAAGAAATTATAAGTGAAGATTCTCTTATAGCGGCTGATCGTATTTTTTATAGAGATAGCTTAAAATTTGTAAATATATATCCTAATTCAGAAGAAGGGTATGGTTATTTAAATAGGAAACCAGCTAACTTGAAGGTTTATAAAGTAAATGAAGTTAGTGTTTTTCCAAAATTTGGATATTACGTAAATCTCTCTATACCTTATAGGCTTAGTCAAAAAGAACCACTCCTTACAAAGAAAGAGATAAATAAGCAAAAATATTATTTCTCCCTAACAGGAAAACGCAAAGAGCAAATATTAGAACAATTACACCTAAAACAAACTGATACAGTGTATGCTTATAGTATAAAAAAGGACAAACTGGATACGTATTTAATAAAAGATTTAGAAATGATCGCTTACAATCCTATTGAGATAATAGAAGGAAAAATAGAAGAGAAGTATTTTGATGTTGGTTTATTATTAAGTTATAGCGAAGAAGTAGATACCTCATATAAAGGAAAAGAATATGATTACGCATCTATTGAGGATGGAAATATATTCCAAACGGGAAAAATAAAAAGAATAGAAAGCGTGAAGATAAAAAATATAGATATTCCTTTTCCTATCAATTACAGTTTATTGGACAAATATGCTTACTATGAATATCCTATCTCTCTTCATATAGATAATACATATAAAGGAAAAATAAATAATGCTGACTTTTATATGCAAGCCTTTTCCAATTGGGATAAGCTCAATGAAAGATGGGATGAAAGAATGATTTACTTAATGATTGTTAAAGATAATAAGAAAGTAATAGAGCGTGTTTTTGGTGGAAATGGTATCGCAACCGTATGGATGTATAAAAATTTTTATATTGGTAATTTCATTAAGGGAAAACCAGATATTATAGAAAATATTGTATTTTACTCCTATGATCATTGGCTAACTTTCCTTTCAGAAAATGAGCCTCCCATATTTGTATTGAGTAGTTATGAGGAAGAATATAAAGATTTCTATCAGGGGTTAGAGTTTTTAAAATAAAATTATTGAGATGTCTATTTAGCTACATACTAATTGACTTTGGGAAACGGGAGAACGCTCAACAATTCTTTTCATTAATTTGTTAAAGATAGTATCTTTATTTTGTGAACGATTAATTCTAAAACTGTATTCCGCTAAATATCGGTCTATGTTAAATTCTGATACCCAAGAATATATACCTCGTAATTTGCGACAGCAATATCCATCTTCCCACTTTAAAGAAGCTAGATATTCTTCGCAATCTAAGTCTGTTTTAAAGCGTTCAGTAAACTCTAAGAGGCTTTGTCCCTTAAATAATTCCATAATACATTAATTTTCAGAGTGCAAATATATGAAATTATTTTGACACCTCAATTAATAGTTAATTAAAGTTCATATAGTTAAGGGGATCTACAGGATAGCCCTCATGCCAGAGTTCAAAATGTAGGTGGCTCCCAGTGGAGAATTCGCCGGTATTTCCTACTTTAGCAATTACCTCTCCAGAGCTTACCCTATCTCCTTGTTTCTTAGTAATGGAAGCGTTATGCTTATATATGGAAACGAAATTATTAGGATGTTCAATGATAATCACAAAGCCTGTTTGTGCAGACCATTCTGCAAAAACCACCGTACCATTACTTACCGCTTTGACAGGGGTTCCTTCAGAGGTGGCGATATCAATCCCATAATGGTGCTTATCGGTCTTGAATTTACTAGAGATAGTTCCCTGAGTGGGAGGGAAGAAGGTTTTGTTCTTAGAGGAAGAAGAGGCGGCGTCAAACACACTATAACGTTCTTCTTCTGCTACTTCTGCACGTAATTTCATTTCCTCTTCACTGGCTTGTAGGTCTGTCTCCACGGGAATCTGCTGTACGGAGTTCAGAACGGAGTCCTTGTTAATCTTATCAGGATGAATATCTCCTGTAAGAACTTTCTGTAAGGAAGCAAAATAAGCTTCATTGCTATTGATACGCTGTTGTAAGGAATCCGTATGAAAGGTAAGATCTACGATACGTTTCTTAAGGTCAGCCTCTGAGAACCCCAAGATATATTGTCTTAGAGGAGAGTAGATAATGACCAATGAAGTTAGTGTAATGAGTAATATAGCAAAAAGGCTACTATATACGAATACGTTCAACCGATTGAGACGAAAGGTAGCCACATCTTCTAAAGTGTTTTCGTTCATAATGGCTACTCTGTACTTGAAAAGCCACTTACCACGTAGGCTCTTACGTTTTTTCTTAACTTCCATTGAATGATATTTTTACTAAAAAATCTAATTTATTTGATTTAAGTTGGGGAGGATAATTCCCCCCTAATAAGTAAGCTGCCAAACAGCTCGGGAGTATCCCACTACACTATGTCAGGAGTAACTCTACTCCTAAAAACTATGAAAATACATTGTGTAGTTTTCTCCATAAGCAATCCTAAGCACTCATTAGGGTATTGAAATATTTTTTTGCAAAGGTACATCAAAAATATGAGTTTTTATTACAGATATAAAAAAAATCTCGTATCTTTGCCCTCAAAAAAAGTTATGTTAGCAAGCCATATTTTCTTAGGGATGATAGGTGCTCCCCAAGTAATCATTATTATAGCAATAGCCCTTTTGTTCTTTGGAGGTAAGAAGATTCCTGAGCTTATGCGTGGCTTAGGAGGGGGAATACGTGAGTTCAAGGATGCAATGAAAGATGAAGAGAAGCCTGCAGAAAACTCCTCAAAAAAAGAAGAACAAAAAAAATTGGAAGAGAAAAATAATTAATTCTAACCATTAAAAATTGACACTCAACATTACATCATGTTAGAAACTTTCGTTCACTCTTGTATAGGGCTGAAGGGAAGTTTTTGCAATTAATAGATTGATAATTAACTATTATTCATTATGACAATATTAAAATCTCAAGTTATAGAAGCTCTACGTAAGATTACTTCTCCTGGAGAGGGAGGAAACCTCATTGATACAGGAGTGGTTAAGAATATTGTTATCTTTGGTGATGAGGTCGTAGTGGATGTAACGATTTCTAATCCTACCCTACAGGCTAAGAAGAAGATAGAGGTTGAGATTATGAAGGCTATCCATGCAGAAGTACATGAAAAGGCGAAGGTAAAGGTAAATATTACTGTAGAAGCTGCTCCTACAGTAGAGAAGAATGAGATAAAGGGCAAGCCTATTGAGGGAATCAGGAATATTATTGCTGTTGCCTCTGGTAAGGGAGGCGTGGGAAAATCAACGATTACAGCCAACTTAGCCATTGCCTTGCGTAAAATGGGATTTAAAGTAGGACTTTTGGATGCGGATATCTATGGACCTTCTATTCCCATGATGTTTGATGTACAAGAACAACGTCCAGTTTCTGTGGATATAGAGGGACGTTCTAAGATGGAGCCGGTAGAGAATTGTGGGGTCAAAATCCTTTCTATAGGTTTTTTCACACATCCTGACCAGGCAGTGATTTGGAGAGGTCCTATGGCAAGTAAGGCGCTAAATCAAATGATCTTTGATGCCCACTGGGGCGAATTGGACTTCTTACTCATTGACCTACCTCCAGGTACAGGAGATATCCACCTTAGTATCATGCAAGCCTTGCCTATTACAGGAGCGATAGTAGTGAGCACTCCTCAGAATGTGGCTCTCGCAGATGCTCGTAAGGGGATTGCTATGTTCCGTCAGGAAACGATTAATGTACCCGTATTAGGGCTGGTAGAGAATATGGCTTATTTTACTCCTGCAGAATTACCTGAAAACAAATATTATATCTTTGGTAAGGAAGGAGTGAAATCCTTAGCAGAGCGTACGGATACCCCACTCCTTGGTGAAATTCCTTTGGTGCAGAGCCTTCGTGAGTCCGGTGATGTAGGACGTCCTGCTGCTTTGCAAGAGGGAACACCACTAGCGAAAGCCTTTGAAGAACTTGCCCGAAATACAGTGGCTGAAGTGGTAACTCGTAATCAATATCTTGCCCCTACAGAAGCGATTAAGATTACTACTATGGCTGGTTGTAGTCCTAAGAAAAAGTAATTTATCTAAATTTTTAAATATAAATGCACGAAGTAACCGCCTACTGGGAAGGAGATATGCAATTCACCTCCACCAATCCTAGTGGAAATTCTTTTTTTATTGATACTACTCCTGAAAATGGAGGTGGAAACAATGGAATGCACCCAAAAGCTCTTATGCTTTCCGCTCTTGCTGGATGTACAGGCTTGGATGTCCTCTCTTTGCTTAAGAAAAAACACATAGAGTTGGATAATTTCACCCTTGATGTGAAGGGGAAGCTCGCTAAAAATCATCCTCGAACGTATGAGGAAGTAACTGTATGTTACTTTTTTGAAGGAAAGGATTTGGATATAGAACAAATCACTCATGTAGTGGGCCTTTCTGTTGAGAAATATTGTGGGGTAATTGCTATGTTCCGCCAGTTTGCTACAGTTCATATTCAATTATTCTTTAACGGAGAAGAATATCCTTATAATGCCGAATAAGCTGGTTTGGGATTTCTTACCTATCCCCATGCAAGAGGAGATAGAAACTCTTTCCCAGACCCTTTTCTCAAGCACCCTCCCTTGGCAGAAAACCATTGCTTGCCTGCTCCTACAACGAGGTATTCATTCTTTTAAACAGGCAAAAGAATTCTTTAATCCTTCTTTAGAACAACTTCATAATCCTTTTGTAATGAAGGATATGGATAGGGCAGTGGAGCGCATTCTTCTGGCTATAAAGCATAAGGAGAATATTCTCATTTATGGTGATTATGATGTGGATGGTACTTGCTCAGTGTCTATATTATATCTATTTCTTTCTAAAGTTTATCCAAATGTAAGCACTTATGTTCCTGATAGATATAAGGAAGGATATGGCATATCCTTTCAAGGGATAGATTATGCAGTGGATAATGATGTAAGCCTTATTATCACCTTGGACTGTGGTATTAAGGGACATGAGAAAGTCCAATATGCTAAGGGAAAGGGGATAGAGATGATCATTACTGATCACCATACTCCCGCCGAAACTTTGCCTGAGGCAGTAGCTGTGCTCAATCCTAAGCGAGCGGATTGTACTTATCCCTATAAAGAACTTTGTGGTTGTGGGATAGGATTTAAGCTTATACAGGCACTCTGTAAGTCCTTACAACTTCCTTCCCATACTCCTTATGAATTTTTGGATTTGGTGGCCTTGGCTACCTGTGCAGATATAGTACCCATCACAGGGGAGAATCGTGTACTGGTTTATTTTGGCTTGCGCCAAATCAATGAGCAACCTTCCCAAGTGATGACATTGCTTTTGGCTTCCGTACCTCCTCCTATACAGGTAAGGGATTTGGTATTTGTAGCAGCTCCGCGTATTAATGCAGCAGGGCGTATGGCACACGCACAGAAGGCAGTGGATTTCCTTACCCAGAATGCTTTGGAGGAAGCCTCCTGCTTGGAATTCTTAAACCATAAGCGTAAGGGAGCTGATGAGCAAATTACTCAAGAAGCTCTTGAGCAAATTGTGAGCAATCATGAAGAAGAGGCTTCTGCTACAGTGGTCTTTTCCAAAGATTGGCATAAGGGCGTTATTGGTATTGTTGCTTCTCGACTTACTGAAACTTATTATCGCCCTACGATTGTCTTTACTCAAAGTGGAGATGTACTGACTGCTTCAGCTCGTTCAGTGAAGGGGTATAACTTATATGAGGCACTCTGCCAATGTAGAGATTATCTGCTCCAATTTGGTGGACATACGGCAGCAGCAGGGATGACTCTCTTGCCAGAGAACTACCTTCCTTTTAAAAAAAGGTTTCAAGAAATAGTCGCCCAAACGCTCCCTGAAGCACTTCGTAAGCCTGCAATTACCCTTAGTGTTGAGATGCCTTTGAAGGAAATAACTTTACCTTTCTATCGTTGTCTGCAGCGCTTTGCTCCCTTTGGACCTAAGAATATGACCCCCATCTTCTTGGCTTATGAGGTAATTGCTAAGAATGTTTTCCTTATGGGGAATGAAGGGAGTCACTTGCGCATGACTCTTACAGACTCCTCTCTAAGGCAGGAGTTTGAGGCTGTTGGCTTTGGGTTGGGGCATAAAAAATCTATTGTGGAAAAAGGACAGCCCTTTACCATCGCTTATGAACTTTCTCAAAATACGTGGAAGGGTACTACTTCCTTGCAATTGGTTATAAAGGATATAATGCCAATGATAAATATGGGTAATAATTAGAGTCTTAATCATTATAATACTAAAATAACAGAAAATTACACAAGGAGAGCTTCATGGTAGGTATTTGCACTATTTTTCTTGGGCTGAATAAGATTCCTACAAGAAGGAAAGAATCGTAAAAAAATGAAGTATAGATTTTTTCTATACTTTTATAGATTTTCTTTAAAAAATAGAATGGTTATAAATTTCTGTTTCATGGAAAAAAACACAGGAATAAAGCAAAAAATTCCAAAGAGAATAAGTATTTTTGCAAAAGTTTTTAACCTTTGTAGTCATGGAACAAGAAACTTTCCGCAATTCCATAGGAACCGTAGATGATAAAGGGAAACGCGTGTGGGTGTATCCTAAGAAGCCAAAAGGGCGCT
This sequence comes from Capnocytophaga sp. G2, assembly GCF_035282625.1. NCBI lineage: Bacteria > Pseudomonadati > Bacteroidota > Flavobacteriia > Flavobacteriales > Flavobacteriaceae > Capnocytophaga > Capnocytophaga sp. G2. The sequence continues at coordinate 260,213 of NZ_JAYKBU010000001.1, forward strand.
ATTATCGTTATCGCAAATATGTAAGCTATGTATTACTCACCATCTTTTTTGTATCTCCTTTTTTAAAAATAGATGGGAATCAGTTTCTTCTTTTTAATGTTTTGGAAAGGAGGTTTAATATCTTTGGATTTCCTTTCTGGCCTCAGGATTTCTACCTCTTTGTGCTTTCCATGATTATAGGCTTGGTTTTTGTGCTCCTTTTTACCGTAGCTTTTGGGCGAATTTTTTGTGGTTGGATCTGTCCACAGACGATTTTCTTAGAAATGGTTTTTCGCCGAATAGAATATGCTATTGAGGGAGATCGCAATGCGCAAATAAAGCTTGATAAGCAGGCTTGGAATGCTGAAAAAATACGTAAGAAGGGACTTAAATGGCTCATATTCTTCTTTATATCCTTTGTGTTTGCCAATGTTTTCTTAGCTTATCTCATTGGTAGTGATCAACTTTTGGTAGAGGTCAAGGAAGGACCGCTGAAACATTTTAATACCTTTATTGCATTATTAATATTCACAAGCGTCTTTTACTTTGTTTTTGCTTGGTTTCGTGAACAGGTATGTATTATTGCCTGTCCTTACGGACGCTTGCAAGGGGTGTTATTGGATAATAAGTCTATTGTAGTAGCATACGACTACAAGCGAGGAGAAGGTGAAAAAGGACGTAAAAAATTCCGTAAAGGAGAGGATAGAAAGGTACTTGGGAATGGAGATTGTATAGATTGTTTTCAGTGTGTACATGTGTGCCCTACCAATATAGATATCCGTAACGGAACGCAATTGGAATGTGTGAACTGTACTGCCTGTATAGATGCCTGTGATGAGGTTATGGAAAAGTCGGGGATGCCTAAGGGTCTCATACGCTTTGCCAGTGAAGAGGAGATTACTAAGAAAGAAAAATTTAAGTTCACTGCCCGTATGAAGGGGTATGCCTCAGTGCTAACGATCCTTGTAGGAATCCTAATAGGTTTATTATTCTTGCGTAGCGATGTGCAAGCTAATATATTACGTTTACCAGGACAGCTCTATCAGAAGGATGGAGATATGATCTCCAATGTATATACTTATAAGATTATCAATAAAACTACTCAAGATTTTGATCATATTTCGTTCAAGATAGTAGCCCCTAAAGAAGCTACTATAGAAGTGGTAGGTAATCAGGATATAGCCTTAAAAAAGCAGGGAATGGCAAGCGGTACTCTTTTTGTCAAGATACACCAAGCTTTTATTACAGAGAAGAAACTTAAACTTAAGATAGAAGTTTATAGCGGGGAGAATCGTATAGAAAGTACAACTACTACCTTTTCAGGACCTATTGTATTCTAAGGGGAGGAAGGGTTTGTAGGTAATATGTTTATTATGAGTAACTTAAAATTAACAATTCTGAAGAAATGGGAATTTGATAATGAATTCTTCTTTGTTTGTGCTTCAATTTTGCTACCCGATGGCACTGCGGTAATCCTAACTTCGGATCATACCAATTGGCATAAATATTACGCCCTTGTCCTTTCAACCGAAGGCGTCAAAAAGATTCCCATTGAATATACCCCGATGTCAAACAGAGATTATCCTGTCCTTTTCAGATATAAAGAAGGGTTCGGCATCATCATCTCGGCAAAAGAGGTGCGGTATTATTCAGATATGCATTCGTCACCGGAAATAATTCCGATAAAAAATAAATCATTGCTAAGATATAACATTGTACCGGAGAAGGCTCAGCAGAGGTATTTTCAAAATATATCCGATAGCCAAACGATTCCTGTTTGTTTTGAAAATGAAGTTTATTACGGCAATGCAAGAAGTTTCGCCCTTTTAGAATTCGATGATACAGCCAAAACTGCCAAATGGAAAACCTTTTCTTGCATAGATAAAAAAGCATTTACATATCGTGACAACAGAACCACCGACACTCCAAAAATAGACAGTCTTAAAATATTGGATAAAAGAATTTACGCCTTCATTCCGGGTGAGAGTTCATCATCGGTCAATAAATGGGGAATGGATTATTATGCTCTCGCACAAATTTCTGCCGAAGGGAAGGTAATCGAGAAAATTATCGAATCGGACAATCTGCATACCGATCATAAAAAACACGGTGTTAATGGGTGTTTTACAGACTCAGAGTATGTGATACTAACACCTCTCTTTAAAACAGATGATTGGAAGGGCAAACAAAAAGTCTTTTCGCTCACCACACGCGAATATTGCGATATTACTCTACCCAAAGGAATGGCAAAACACAAACTCGAAAATATCACTGGCGAACTTTGCTTGACCTCTCTTTTCGACAGCGGTTTAAAAGAAGTATCTTTGTGTAATTATATTAACATATAAGTTGCAGGAGGTGTTACGGTTTTGAAGGACAGAACTCTAAACATGGAACTCAATGAGTAAAATATGGAGAAACATCGTTGCTTGTACACAAGAAGAGGTAAAGGCAATCTTTAGAGAACTTTATGCTTCTGTAGATTTTGGAGCTTATATAGCCCCACAAGATTACTTTGTGTCTTACATCTTCAAGACAGAGGAAGAACTCAGCAAAGCAAAGGAAACGGGATTACTGCAAAAGATAAACGATTGTCATAAAAAACTGTTGCATGAGAAAGAATACCCAGGGGAAGGTATAAAGGACTGTACTTTTGCCTCTCAGGAGGATTGTGATAAGGAATGGAACGGAAATTGGTATCATTATTACAAGTAAAGAAACAGCACCACAACAAGCTATCAAAGGAATTTTCTATTGGAACCACACCAAAGTAGCAGATAGATACGATCTTTTTAATAGATTACAGAAATAATTATTATTTTTGTACTCGAATTAATTAAAAAGGAATGCTTAAAAAAATTCTTAAACGTATGTTATACACTATCCTTGTCTTCGTTGTTGTGATAGGTATAGGAGCGACTTCTGTACTGAACTTGCCCAGTTTTGGCAGAACTCCTTCAGGCGAACGCTTAGTGCGTATCCAGCAATCGCTTAACTACCGAGAGGGTAAATTTCAAAATTTAGAGCCTACTCCACATCTTACTCCTAACGGTAATATATTGAAGAACTTTTATCGCTACTTTTTTCCCGATGCACAAGACCTAAAGCCCAATACCGTACTTCCTGCCGTACAAACCAATTTGTACACCTTACCCAACAAACCAATGGTATGGTTTGGGCATTCTTCTTATTTGCTGAACGTAAACAATACCAGAGTTCTTATAGATCCTATATTTCACTCAGCCTCCCCTTTCTCTTTTATGGTGGAACCTTTTGAAGCAACTTACAACTATTTGTCTGCCGATATACCCGATACCATTGAGGTGCTTGTACTTACGCACGACCATTGGGATCACCTGGATTATACAGTGATGAAAGAACTAAAAGACCGTATTCAACATGTTGTTTGTCCGCTGGGGGTAGGGGCTCATTTAGAGTATTGGGGCTTCGCTCCTACTAAGATTACTGAATTGGATTGGCAAGATGAAACTGCTATTGAAAATCTCAAATTCTTCTGTTTACCTGCACGTCATTTCTCAGGACGTGGACTTAATAGAGATCAGTCATTGTGGGGTTCGTTTATACTCGAAACAGGTACTTACACTATCTATATAGGAGGAGATGGGGGATATGGCAAGCATATTGCTGAAATAGGTAAGCACTTTCCTCACATTGATTTAGCCCTAATGGAAAATGGACAGTATAACCAAAGTTGGCGCTATATACACCTTTTGCCCAAGGACTTGCGCAGAGCAATGAACGAAATAGGAGCAAAGCGTTATTTCACAGGGCATAACTCCAAATTTGCATTAGCAAAACACTCTTGGTACGAACCAATGCGCAACGTACAAGTTTACGCTAAAGAAGACGGGTTGAATGTCATCACTCCTAAAATAGGTGAAGTAGTACATATTGATCAACCTAATGAACAGTTTGAAGTGTGGTTTAATTAATAAAAACAGACCAATGAACAGACGAGAACTTTTAGAAAAAGCCCCTATTCCTATTGCATTTTTAAAATACGCCTTGCCAAGTATCATTACCATGTGTTTCTTTGGCTTACAAAACTTAGTAGATGGTTATGTGGTGGGCAATTACGTAAGTGAAAAAGCCTTAGGAGGAGTGAATATCATCACCCCTCTTTTCAGTTTTGTAATGGTGGTTGCGACGATTGTGAGTATTGGTTGCCAGACCTTAGTAAGCCAAGGGTTAGGGGCAGGTGATATTAAGAAAGCACAAACGGCTATGAGCACAGGCTTTTGGGGCTTGCTCATCAATAGTCTTGTGGTGATGTCTGTACTGCTGGTAGGGATGCAGTGGTTTATTAGTCTTTTGGGGGCTGATGAGGCGCTTTTCCCCTACGCATACAACTACTTGCGAGGAATGGTATGGTTTATCCCCACTATTTCTCTTTGCTTCTACTTTGATATGATGCTCAAGAGTCTTGGCAGGCCGATCACTTCTACGGTGATTATGAGTTTGTTAGTCTTGCTCAATATCGCTCTGAGTTTGTTGTTTGTATTGCAATTCAGATGGGGTGTTATGGGTACCAGTATTGCCACAGGTATTGCCTTTACGATAGCTGCTCTTATCTCGGGGACGATATTGCTTAAAGGGCGATATTCGGTACGCTTGCTCAAAGGACACTTTTCATTCTCCTTGCTGTGGCGTGCCAGTTACAATGGTTCTTCCGAAGGCGCTTCGGAACTCTCTTCGGCACTTAGCATTCTCATTATTAACAATGTAATTATACGGCTTATAGGAGCTGAAGGGGTATCGGCTTTTACAGTAATGAACCTCACCAATTTTATGGGTGTATTGCTTTTTTTGGGTATTTCGGATGGGATGATTCCTGTGATGGGCTATCTGTTTGGAGCGCAACAATTCGGTAGGCTCAAAGCTTTCTTTCACTTTATCGCCAGAACTAATTTTGTGATAGGAATTATCGTATTTGCTATCTTACAATGCTTTGGAGAGTCCATTATTGTACTATTCGTAAAAGATCCGCATTCACATGTAGCTGAAATTGCTCATCAGGGGCTGCATATCTTTTCGTATGCTTTTTTAATAAATGGATTTAACATCTTAGTTACCAGCTTCTTTACCTCTATAGGCAATGCCTTAGGATCTATCGTGATTGCTGTTTTGCGAGGGGTGGTATTCATCGGAATTGGGATGCTTATCTTGCCTGCCTTTTTAGGCGAACAAGGCATCTGGCTTACTCTTGTGCTTTCGGAAGTGCTCACTTTGGCAGTAAGTGTGTTCCTTGCCCGAAGGTCGGTAGTGTTTAACGAATGAGTTTTACTTGGTGAGCTATGAGTGTTTTCATTTGAGTAATAGCGGTTTTGTTGAGTTCTACTAAGCGTTCAGCTTGTGGGATACCTTGCCTAATAAGAAGGGCATTGATACTCTCTAAATTGCTCAATACTACCAACTGTTCTAAGGAGGCTTCATCACGAATATTACCTTCCTTATCAGGGTGTGCTTCCCGCCATTCTTTGGCAGTGATGCCGAATAGGGCAGTATTTAGTAAATCGGCTTCGTCTGCATAGATAAGTTGCATTTGCTTTTTGGTAACTTCTTTAGGAATAAGGTTTTCTTTGATCGCATCGGTATGGATATGATAATTGACCTTGGCAAGGGTACGTTGTAGGTTCCATTGGAGCTTTAAGCGGCTGTTTTCTTCTTCTTTAAGCCGCTGGAATTCTTTGATGACATACAGTTTGAATTCTATTGAAATCCAAGAGGCAAATTCCATAGCAATATCCCTATGAGCAAAAGTTCCTCCATAACGTCCTACCTTAGATACTATACCTATGGCATTAGTAGCTTCAATCCATCGTTTGGGGGTTAAGACAAAACTATTGAGTCCTGTTTGTCTTCTAAACCCCTCGAATTCGAGGGGGTTAAAATTAGGGTTATTGAGAATCTCCTAGAAACCTAGTAATTCAACTGTATTTCGGTTTCTTAGCCAATTCTGTATAACAGTATCAGTATGTTCAGTTTCTTTGTATCGTGCAATATCTGTTAGTGATATATAATGGATTTTCCCTAACTTTGTACTTTCAAAAACTTTTCTAATATGTCAAAAAGCAAAAAGCTCAATGTACAAGGTGTAGCTATTACCTTTTATGAAAATGAAAAAAATGATCAATTATCCTTATCTTTGCCACAAAAAAGAACATTATGAGTTTAGAATCGATCATTACCCATTACAGAAATTGCTTAGCTGCATTGCCTTACGCCATACTTATAGGCGAAATACCCGAAGGAGCTGAAAGTATTCCTCAAGAAGTATCGGATTGGGGAGTTCCTGCTTATAGTGCTTTTCTGAAGCTTTGTAATGGTGGGTCTTTTGGAGATGTCATTCTCTGGAGTACGAAGGAGTTGTTAGATAACCAATATCGCATTCCTTCTGACCAACCTTCATGGTGTGAGATCGGGCAGCTGCTGTATGCGCCTCTTTTCCTTGATAAGCATACCCAACACTTAATTTTTCCTGCCGATAGCTATGAAGGTATTGAGGAGATTGATGTTGATTTTGATACTTTTGTAAAGGAATACATCTTTGGTAGTAAGTACAAGGAAAAAATTATAGGTTATGACGAAGCCAATGATGATTGGTCAGATTTTTTAAATTAGAACATCTAACAACCCTTAATATTTGGGAGCAAACCAAAATTATTGATGGAAAGATTTCATTTTTAAATCAAATGCAAAATCTAAAGAAGATAGATATAAGAAAATATACACACTACCACTGAAGCTAATTGGCTAATTTTTACTATCTTTGCGAACAAATACTTTAGGACGATATGTTTAAAAACTTCACCCTTATCATTGCTTTGTTACTTACTTCTTTAGCGCAAGCACAAAAAGAAACTTCAATCCGTCATATCGATATCCTCGCTTATGACTCTGATGGGGAACTTTATTTTTATGCTCAAAAACAGAAAGACAAGTTTTTAGAGTTGGAATTTGATGCTCAAGAAGATGAAAATGTAGATAGAAATACCGAAGTCTATGACCTCAAATTGGTTCATTATAATGAGGAGAATTTAGAGACACTGGGCGAGATAAAAGAGGACGACAAGAAAATTATCTACCTCAAAGATATCCAACGCACTACCCCCAGCGATTTTGTAGGCAAAACCTTTAAAACACTTCCTCCTATCTATGACAAGGATACTCAAACAATTGTCAAGATACTTAACCCTCACTTGGCTCTGTTATGTGATATCGACACAGAAGAAGAAAATCCTTATCAAAGAAAAGATTATTATGCACTACACACTATCCATCTAAAAAAGGGGCGAAACATTTACCTCTTAAGTTATGGACGAAATATCGAGGATTTTATTGTACCCTTAAAAGATAAAACCTTGTTTTTAACTGGCAGAGAGACAACGGTACTTGCGCCAACTCAATACCCTTCGTCCTATAAAGATGACTTTATAAGCTATGAGCCAGAAGAGCATCTCATAGTTAGCCCCAAAGGCAAGCGTTATGAGCTTATTAATACCTATAAAGAAAAAGTGCTTTCTGGCAGATATGATACAATATATTATAGCAAATTTGGCATTATAGCCAGAAGAGGGAGCAAATTTGTACTCTATGATAGTTACTTACAAAAGAAAACATTTAAGCAGATGCGCAGTGCTTATTTCTACCGCAATGGTATTGAGATGCTTAACAACCAAGGAGCAGCATATTACACAATAGATGGCGAACGTATAGAGAAATTCCCAAAAATCAGTTACTCACTCTGCGGAACAGTATATGAAAGTCGTTATTCATTGAAAAAAGACCTTAATAAACCAGAATCTCCACATTATATGCTTTATGGTTTTGGAGGCTTTGCTTCAGATTTTGAAGCTGAAAAACGAAACTATCTTTCCGATAGAAGTGCCGACGAAACACTTTCTTTCATTGATGGTAGTAGGTATTTTGTATGGGATGATAATGACTTTTTTGTCGATAACATTTACCATCATCCCGAACTCATTCGCGTACAACGAGGGAACAAATACGGATTGTTCAAATATAATTATCAAAAGATTTCAAAAAAAGAATTATATATTGAAGGAATAGAGGAAGATAAAGAAAATGAAGAAGGAAATAGTTATAAACGCAATGTACGCAAATATGCTTCAGCTCATCTCACAGGAGAAGAACAGCTCCCTATCATCTACGATAATATTGAGCAACATAAGGATAGGCTTATCTACTTCTACAAAGATAATAAAATAGGAATTTACCCCCAACATAAAAAGGTTTTATACGAGAAAATAGAACCCCAAACCCGCTCTTTCTATCATATTGTAAAGAAAGGAAAAAAAGGTTATTTAGACATCAGAACAATGAAAGAGTATTTCTAAACCTTCACTACTTCTATACTTTTGAAATCACAAATTCCTCACTGTATTAGCAAATGAAAAAGAAAATGATTTATACCCTTATAGCCATAGTATTGTTCTTGCTTGGGAGAGGGGCTTACTATATATTCCGCCCAACGCTTTTTGCAAAGCCTATGGGTAAGTATGCTATTGGTACGGTGAGCTACTGGGTAACTGACCCCGATAGGGAAGAGATTTTTATCACAGATAAACACCAAGCCAGACAAATCCCCATACAAGTGTGGTACCCCGCCGAAAAAACCTCTCAGAGTGATTACGCTCCTTATATCCCTGAAGCTACAAAGGTGAGCGAGGCTATTTCGGAACTTTTGCATATTCCGAAGGCTTTGCTTTATCCCTTGCAATTCAAGCATTCTAATGCCTTAGAAAAAGTCCCTATAAGCGATGATAAAGCGCAATATCCTGTTCTCTTGTATCTTACAGGACTTTACGGCCACCGATGTATAAGCACTTTTCAGATACAAGAGTTAGTCTCTCAAGGGTATATAGTGGTAGGTATTGATTGCCCAATGGCGGTAGCCTTGGCAACGTTCTCTGATGGCAGCACACTCCAGAGCCAGCCGCGAAGTGTAATGGATCCCATGCTTAATGATAGCTTAACAGAAGAAAACCCTCTTTTGAGTTATAACGGAAAGACCTTTGAAGGGGGACTGATAGCCTACTTTGCCAAAGATGTATCGCGAGTAATAGATTTTCTCACCACACTCCATACAGATGACCCACATCACCTTCTTACCAATAGGCTCAATATGGATAAACTGGGAGCTTTTGGAGTCTCTCTCGGAGGAGTTATCGTATCGGAAGCCTCGTGGAAGGATAGACGTATTAAGGCAAGTTTGATTATGGAATCACCCATTCCTAAGAAGATAGCACAAACAGGTTTGCCTGTTCCTACCATGGTTATTACACGTCCGGCAGAAAGTATGCGTACTGAGCGAAAGAAATCGGGAGGATGGACAGAAAGTGACATAGAGCAGCATCTCAGTACAATGAGGGCTTTATTTGAGAATACAGCGGAGAGTGAATTTGTACAACTTCCTGATATGTTCCATGTGGATTTTACCGATGTACCTTTATGGATTCCTTTTGCTCAGCTATTAGGATTGAGTGGTAGCACCCCTATTGAGGAAACACATGATAAACTGAATAGCCTCACACTTAAATTTTTTGAAGAATACTTGCAATAATTATTAGCACATTATATGAAACTTCTTTTTACTTTTTTATTATTCCCACTCGGAGCGGCAGCACAACCTATTATAAGTTGTTGAGGCAGTAGGCGAAAGTATGTAGCCCCGCAACCGTGCTTATAGTAGGCAACCCTAAAGTAGGAACTGCCCTAATGCAGGAAAACCCTCGGTTGGCTATTGAACTCCCTTTGAAAATTCTCATCTGTCAAATTATTTGAAGAACGCAAGGTGCGTACCATTTGGGACGACTCAAAAAAGAGGGAAATGAAACAGTGTCAAATTGTCACCAGTTGAAATTAGAATCTGCTGATGGGAAAATACGCCTAACTGAAGTGGCTGAAAGAAGTGGATTTAATGATTACTCCAACTTTGTACGCGCTTTCAAAAATATAGGGGGAGTTACCCCAACCCAATACATAAAAATAGAATAGTCAGTGGCGCTTACTGTCTACTTTTGATAGAATCTGCCCCTAATTCATCTCCCCGCTTAGCGTATCTCGTCTTGGGGGAGCAGACAATCCATTAAATAACTCTCTGTAAGTCTTGGAGAATACAGTCACAACCTATCTTTTTTCGGCGCACGAAAATAAAATTATCTAAACAAATAATCAATGATCAATTAAAAAAGAATTCGTAAATTTGTCATCTGATTATACCTGTGATCTGTAATCTGAAAAATAATGTAATATGGTAAAAAGAATCCTCTTGATCTTTCTTTTAGTGCTTTCCGTAGGGGCAAATATAGTACTTATCAGAAAGATGTTTGTCGGCAACACCCAGCCTCTTCCCAATGATACCCGCGAGAGTATTCTCGTGAGTCAATCTAATAGGGACTTTGTCATGCATGAAATGCGCACTTTTGTAGAGGCGCTTCACCAAATCAATATAGGTATAGAACAGAATGACCCTGTGCTTATTGCCAAAGTGGCACGTGCTTCGGGTGGCTCTGTGAAGGATCATGCCCCTGCGGGGTTACTTGCCTCTATTCCTATAGGGTTTAAGAAGATAGGTTTTGATACCCATGATAGGTTTGATGCCATTGCCCAAGAAGCGGAAAAGAACTTTGACCCTAAGGTAACTCAACAACAGGTAACCGAACTTCTGGGGAATTGTGTAGCTTGCCATAAAATGTTTCGTATGGACGTAAGTTCAAGTAAAAAGTAAAGTTGCATTTAATTATCTTAAGTTAATTTCCTTTTACGAAAAAAATTCTATTTTTGTACCAGAATTTAATTTAATATTTTTATGAATTGTAAAATAATAAAAATTGTAAGTTACCTCTTGTCAGGATTAGTAACCCTCATTTTTGTTGGAACAGGGTGTATGAAATTCACAGGAGGAGAGCAAAGTGCCCAAATGGCAGCTTTGGTAGGGGGAGAGACCACCCTATATATTTTAGGAGGCTTGCAACTGCTCTTCGCCTTGCTTTTCTGGATTCCCCGCACGGCTATAGTAGGTTTTCTCCTAATGGCTTGTTATATGGCAGGGGCTATGGCAACACACTTGGTGATCAAGGAATCCTTTGTGCCACAAACCGCTATTGAGACCCTTATCTGGATCGCCGGTTTCGTTCGTTTCCCTGAGCTAAGCCAGCGATTCTGTAGCTGTAGTTGTAAGAAGTAAATGGTAACAACAAATAATTATAAATTCCTCATTGAAAAGTGAGGGATTTTTTTGTACATTTGCCTACGTATTTGTTTTGTATGGATTTTGATCGTATTAAAAAGAAACTCGCTATCTTGGCTGATGCGGCTAAGTATGATGTCTCCTGTTCCAGTAGTGGGAGTCATCGCAGGGGCAAGAAGGGCGAATTAGGTAATGCTGCCCCATGGGGGATCTGTCATTTCTTTACGGAGGACGGGCGGTGTATCTCCCTACTCAAAATCCTACTGACCAATTACTGCATCTACGACTGTGTGTATTGTGTCTCTCGTCGCAGTAATGAGATACCTCGTGCCGCTTTTAGCGTACAGGAGGTAGTGGACTTGACCCTTAACTTCTACCGAAGAAACTATATAGAAGGTCTCTTTCTAAGTTCTGGGGTATTCAAAGATGCGGATACAACTATGGAACGCCTTGTAAGAGTTGCCAAAAAACTACGAGAGGAGGAGCACTTCAACGGATACATCCACTTGAAGACCATTCCTGGGGCAAGTGAACTGCTTATCCATCAGGCGGGACTCTATGCCGATCGCCTCTCTATCAACTTGGAGATTCCTACCAAAGAGGGGCTCAAGTTATTGGCACCTGAGAAAGACCACAAGCAAATGGTTGCCCCTATGCAACAGGTGAAAAATGAGCTGGCAATCACTACTTTGGAACGAAAGAAATTCAAACATACCCCCAAGTTCGCCCCTGCAGGACAAACCACCCAGATGATTATCGGGGCTACCGAAGAGACCGACCAGAAAATCATTAAGGTAGCCAGCTATATGTATGATAAATTTCAACTTAAACGAGTGTATTACTCTGGTTATGTACCTGTATTACAGGATAGTCGCTTACCTTCTATCTATACCCAAGTACCCATCGTACGGGAGAATCGCCTCTATCAAGCCGACTGGCTGATACGCTACTATGGCTTTGCTCCTGAAGAAATCCTTGAAGGACAACCCTTTTTGGACTTAGAGATAGACCCTAAACTCGCTTGGGCATTGCGCAACCCGAACCTCTTCCCTGTGGATGTGAATACCGCTCCCCGCGAGATTCTCTTACGAATTCCTGGAGTGGGAGTACGCTCGGTGGAGAAGATACTCTCGGCACGTACTTTCCAAACGCTCACCTATTACTCCCTTAAACAAATAGGAGTTATCCTGAGCCGAGCGAAGTATTTTATCACTTGTAGTGGTGCAACCCCTTTGGCAGGAACGATGGAGAGTGCAAGGCTGCGCCGCCTTATCATCGCTAACAGCCAGAGCAAACAGAAAAATATTTATGACCCTATAATACCCTTCCCTAATTAAAAAATTGTTCTTATTTTTGCGCTCAAAATAGAACCTATTATAGAACACTTACACTGAAAATAAAACGTAAGATACTTTATATACCTCAAGCAGAGGTGATAGAAGATGAAAATCAAAACCTATAAAAAAATCAGCAAATTAGCTCATTACCTTGATATATTTACTCTATGATAGTTCCTTTGAGGGTTTCCTTACGGCAATCTTTACCACCTTTGAATATCGTTACTCTCAGGTATATATTGTAGCACAACATCACTATAGTCCCACACTCTTTGATGAGGAGCAAATTATATATACCAATAGTACTAAGGCTCAACGTGTGCTTACTAAGATAGAAAACTGTTGGGGAAAAGAAGGTGTATCGGTGGTGCTGAAGGCTTTCCTCTCGCAGGAGGAAAGAATAGAGAATGACCTTTTAGAGGCTATTTGTATGATGATTAGGCACCCTAAAGAGAAAGTATTAGATAATTTTGCTCATGGGGCTATTGTTCATATTCGAAAAGCCGCCAAGAGTGTAGGTCGTGAAGTGCATCGTCTTAAGGAGTTTGTTCGTTTTGAGAAGGTAGGAGAACTCTATTTTGCTAAGATTGCCCCTAAATATGATGTATTACCCTTAGTAGTACCTCACTTCAAGGTACGTTTTTCAGACCAGAAGTGGGTACTCTTTGATCCCGATCGGGCTTATGGTTTCTACTATGACCTCAAGGAAGTAATCTCCTTTACTCCATCTGACAAGGATTTTGGCAAACCCTCTCAACTCTCCGATGACTATCAGCGGCTTTGGAAAACCTATTTCCAGCATATTAACATTACAGAACGCAAAAATTCCCGTTATCAACTCAGTAGTATGCCTAAACGTTATTGGCAGTACTTACCAGAGGTAGAAGGATAGCCCTCTTTGCTATATCATATATGCTTTGGAGACTAAAACCTATAGGCAAACCCCATATTCATATAAAGAGGATACATGCTAAAGGTAATTGTTTTAAAATCCTTCTCAAAAAGATTATTAAGCCCATAAGAAAGATCCGCATATACACTTAGATGTTTGAAAGCGCGCCATGAAGCTCCTACCTGTTCACCCCAAAGCCAATATTGTAAGTGAGAGGAGAAATCATAGGAGGCACATTGTTCACCACTAAAACTTACTCGTTCTCCTATGGGGGAACCTTCCCGCAAACTACCATGACTCACAAAGCCTGAGAACTCTCCATCCATGCGATAGGAGAGATATATTCCTCCACGAATATCCCAACGTGAACTTAGCCGATAATTCACTCCTATAGGAAGTGTTATAAAAGCACTTTTGTAGTGAGTGCTTACCTCTCCTGTCCAATATCCTGCTACTCGACTTCCTTCATAGATGATTTCCGTACTGTAGTTCTTGACCATGGCTCCCGTATCCATCCCTTTTTCTTCAAGGCGCAGACCTAACCAGATACCTACATTAGGGTTACACGCAAGCCGCTTGGTTACAACCCCTTCTATGGATCCATTCAGCTTAGGGTTGTAGCTCAGTATCTTACGTATTTCTTTGGGCATAGGAAAAGGAGTTGCGCCTCCTATATTCACCCCTGCTCTTATCTGGTATTCCCAGCCTCTCTTCAGGGATTGTTTTAAGAACTTATTCTGTTCTTCTTGACCTGATAAGTTATAGAAGGTAAAAAGCAATAAAATAAAGAAGATATACTTTCTCATTTTTTCTATCTATTGGTAAAACAACTGCATTTCGTCCACGTAAAGAGTACTTCCTACAGCTCCGAGGAACTGAGCTCCCCCCTTACTGGAGGTCATCACAATAGCAAGATTATACTTGCCGGCTTGGAGCTTGGCAGGTTCTATCTTGCGTCCTTCTACAACAGAGAAAGGAAGGGAGAATCGCTTCCATTGTTCTGTTTGCTTGCCCTGGGGTAACTGTGCTATCATCACAATATTAGGATGAGTCTTTATATTAGTACCATCCAAGTAAGGTACTTCATGGGTAACTTCATATAACACAGCGTAAATATCACATTCATCCTTTTGATCAGGCACTTTTTGGCTGTTTTTATCGGTGAGCGTTTCTCCTGCAATGTATTTGTAATATCCTGTAAGAGCCAGGGGAGTCTTTCTAAAAGGAGTACCGAAGCGGGTGGATTTTGCCATATTTGCCATATTTATCTCAAAAGTACCGGTGAAGAGGTTGCCTGCTGCGAGAGGGGCTTTAAACATTTTCCCCAAGAAGCCGGTACTACGGGTAGTAAGTTTGGCACACTTCCCTTGATAGCCATTCTCACTTTGGCAAGTAGGATAATCCTCAGCGGGGGCTGTGCTATTGGTGATCAAAAAACCTGTGTTACCACTGCCCCAAGTCATTTCCTCTCCATCCACGGTATGATCATAGAAGATATGAAAGTATTGTCTCCCTCCATATTCATGAAAGCGGATATGCTCGAAATGATATTCTGTAGCTATATCACTGGTAATAAACTTTACGGTATAAGTTTTCTTCCATTGCCTATCCTCAGAGGTAACCGTATAGGTCTGTGGGGAGGAAAAGTCCCTTATGGTACCACTTTCAGGGACTATGGTTGCTCCTTGGGTAAGGGTGAAGCGAGGAGCAATAGCGGAGAGGTCATTCCAACTATTGGCATATAGCTTAACCTCATGGTTGGAGATGACAGGCTCGCGGATAAGTAAGTTACTTTCCACCTCACAGCTAAGGATATCTGCCTCAGCATTGGGAGCCTCTTCTTTGATACAGGAAGAGAGACCAAGCAGGATTCCCATAAAGGTAATAATATTCTTTAAGCTAAAGAATCTCATATTCATTCATTTTATTTTTTTGCTGTACTACCCAGTCATACTTATTCTTCATGATAAATAAATAGTCCCTTACAGGGAAAAACTATAAGGGACCATTTCTAAGTAAGGAGCTAACTAAAATTCAGGTTTTACGAGAATTTGATCTTTATAGTAGCTCCAGTTTTCAGCTGTCTTATAACTATTCTCAGTTCCTTTAGGAACGAAAATATTAGTTTTTATCTTAGAACCTGTATCAAGGGCATTAGCACTAACCAAAGTAGGTACCTCAGTAGCTTTCATGGTAAGTTGTTGGAAAACAAAACAAGCATAGAAAGCCATGTTATCAATTTTCTTTAAAGTGGCGGGTAAGGTTACTTTTTCTATATGTTCGCAACCTGAAAAGGCAGCCCTTCCTACTTCTTTAAGATCGGTACCATCTAAGTTGATTTCAGTAAGAGACAGACATCCTCGGAAAGCATCTTCTCCTATTTTGGTTATTTTTCCAAATTTTACTTCTTTTAGCTTACTACAACCTTGAAAGGCTCCTTTTGAGAGTTCTGTAAGATTGGGTAACCCCAAGGTAGTAATTCCTGTGCTGTTGAAGGCATCTTCTCCAATGGTTATTTTGGCAGAGGTGTTAAAAGTTACTCCTCCTTTAAGATTGGCACCATAGAAAGCACCTGTCCCTATTTCCTTTAAGTTCTTAGGCAATATGATGGATTCCAACTTAGCAGCTTGTCTGAAAGCATATTCTCCAATAGTGTTTACTTTTTGTAACTTACTATCGGACTCCATATCAATAGTTTTTGTATCAAGGTTCTTCCAACTTTTCAAGGTCAATCCATCTTCACTCAGTTCATAATCCTTAGCTGGGATATCATGATTATCATCGTCATTACTTTTACTACAGTTAGTAAAAGCTAAAGCCAAAGAGGCTAAAAATAGTATTTTTTTCATATCAATGTGAATTTAATTTGGTGCAAAGGTAAAAAATAATGTAATAGAGGAAGATTATTTAATGAAGTTTAACATTCAATATGGAGGCTTGACTAAGCCTAAGAATATCAAACAAATTATAATCTTTCATTGGCGGATTAATAAATTATCCTTAATTTTGCACACGTGTTTAGTAATATGTTTTTATCTTTGTGTAGAAAGTATACTTTTTCAGGTTTCATAAATATAGAAAAATATGTTAGTTAATTTCAATGACTTATCGGATACAGCACGAGTATGGATCTATCCTTGTAGTCGTCTTTTGAATCAAGAGGAAATCTCCCATATTACGGCGGATATTTCCCAATATCTTTCCTCTTGGGCATCTCATGGTAAGGGGGTTAAGTGTGGTTTTCAGTTGCGATATGACCGCTTTATTGTGATTGCTGCCGATGATAATCAGCATATTGGAGGCTGTTCCTTGGATGATTTGGCTCACTTTATCCAAGCCTTAGAGCAGAAATATCACCTACTTCTTCTGGATAAGATGAATGTAAGTTACCGTCGTGGGAATGAAATCTGTTATATCCCTCTAAGTGATTTTAAGAAGTTAGCTCAACAGAAAAAAGTGGATGAAGAGACTATTGTCTTCAATAATCTGGTTACTAACTTATACGAGTACCGGCATTTTTGGGAGACCCCAATGTCCAATAGTTGGCATAATAGGTTCCTTAAATGAGAAAAAGGTAATAGGTAACTGTGTTTGTTACTTATTACCTTTTTTATTCTTAAAAAGTAATTATTTTTTAGCTTTTACTTTTACGACTAACTCCACTTCATCATTGATGAATTTGTCCTTCAAATCTGCAAATACGGATTTAGATCCATAATTCACTCCAAAGTCTACACGATTGATATTAAAAGGTTGGCTCTCAAGAGTTACTTCACTATCGGTAATAGTTAGAGTAGCGGGGAAGGAAATAGTTTTTGTTTTTCCTTTGAGAGTAAGGTCTCCGCTTACATTAGTTCCGTCATAAGAGGTAAGCTTAAAGGATCCAGTAGGGTAGGTTTTTACATTGAAGAAATGATCCGCACCGTTCTCTTCTCCAGTTCCTTTTAGGTGCGCTTCAAGGTCAGCTTTACCTTCATCCTCAGTAAGGTCAGTTACTGAGATTGTGTTCATGTCCAAGGTGAAGTCACCACTTACCTTGCCATTATCTATAGTAAGGCTACCACTTTTCAGGTTAATAGTTCCTGTATGGCTCCCTGTGGGTTTTCTCCCTGTCCATTCTATGACAGAGGAAGGTTCAGCCATATAAGTACCCTCTCCCGCTACAGCAGCAGATTGCTCTGTAGGAGTCTGGGATGTTTGTTCTTGGTTATTAGCATTGTTTTTGCAACTTGCTACCGATAGAGCGAGAATAATCGCTCCTGAAAGTACCATCTTTTTCATTAAAAGATCTATTTATAATTAATAAGGGACAAAGATAACCTTTATTTATTTAGTATTTGCTAACAAAAAGTTAAAGTTAATGATTGGGATTTATCGTCCCATATAAATGAGCAAGATGCTAATATCGGCAGGAGATACTCCACTGATGCGTGATGCTTGAGAGAGGGAAGTAGGACGTATTTTCTTGAGTTTCTCTCGTGATTCGAAGGAAAGAGAAGTCAGTTTGTCATAATTAAAATTCTCAGGAATACGAATATCCTCCAAACGGTTGAGCTTATCGGCATTGTTCTTTTCCTTCTCTATGTAGCCTGCATACTTAATTTCTATTTCGGTACTTTCGAGCTCCTCTTTTCCAAGTTGTTTTCTTTGTACAAACTCCTTTACGGATGGGATTTCCATAAGGGAAGCTACTGTAATATTGGGGCGAGCCAGTACTTTTGCCATTTTATCTCCTTGTTTCATAGAGGAAGAATCATATTTTTCCAGAATAGGATTTGCTTGTTCAGGCGTGATACTTGTATCCTTAAAGAACTGTACAAAAGCCTGCGTTTTAGCTTGTTTTTCTTCTAATAGGCGCATACGTTCTTCACTGGCTAATCCTAAGGCATATCCCATAGGAGTAAGGCGTGCATCAGCATTATCCTGTCTTAGCAGGGTGCGGTATTCAGCACGAGAGGTGAACATACGGTAGGGTTCTTCAGTACCCTTGGTAATAAGGTCATCAATAAGAACACCTATGTAGGCTTCATTGCGCTTGAGGACAAAAGGTGACTGCTCCTGTACTTTCCTTGAAGCGTTAATTCCTGCCATAAGCCCCTGAGCTCCTGCTTCCTCATAACCTGTAGTACCATTAATCTGCCCGGCAAAAAAGAGGTTTTCCACAAGCTTAGTCTCTAGGGTATGCTTCAGCTGAGTAGGAGGGAAGTAGTCATATTCTATAGCATATCCTGGTCGGAAGAATTTCACATTTTCAAAGCCTGCCACCTTACGCAGAGCCTCATATTGTATCTCCTCTGGTAAAGAGGTAGAAAAGCCATTGACATACATCTCCACAGTATGCCATCCTTCAGGCTCTATAAAGAGCTGATGATGGTCTTTATCTGCAAAACGGTTAATCTTATCCTCAATAGAGGGACAATAACGAGGTCCTACGCCATGAATCAATCCTGTGAACATAGGAGAACGGTCAAAACCTGTCCGTAATATATCATGTACTTGCTCGCTGGTATAGGTCATGTAGCAGTCCAACTGATGTATAAGGGGCTTTGTGATGGGAAGGAAAGAGAATTTTTCAGGATTTTCATCTCCTGGTTGAGGAGTCATTTTGGAATAGTCCAAAGAACGACCATCTACCCTTGGGGGAGTCCCTGTTTTCATTCGTCCCGCCTCAAAGCCATGAGCTACGAGAGACTCAGTAATGCCTTTGGCAGCTTTCTCTCCAACCCGGCCACCGCTGAGGTGCTTGAGTCCAACGTGTATAACCCCATTGAGGAAAGTACCGTTGGTAAGCACTACGCTTTTGCTATGGATAATGCTTCCCAGAGAGGTTTTTACTCCTATTACTTTATTGTGCTCTATGAGTACTTCACAAACCATTTCCTGAAAAAAATCAAGGTTAGGCAGCTTCTCCAATTGTAATCTCCAAGCCTCAGAGAAGCGCATGCGATCACTCTGCGCTCTTGGGCTCCACATAGCAGGTCCTTTGGACTTGTTAAGCATCTTGAACTGAATGGCCGTTTGGTCCGTAATAATCCCCATGTAGCCTCCCAGCGCATCTATTTCACGGACTATTTGTCCTTTGGCAATCCCCCCCACAGCGGGATTACAGGACATCTGAGCCATGTTCTGGAGTTGCATGGAAATAAGCAGGGTCTTAGCCCCTGTATTGGCAGCGGCAGCGGCGGCTTCACAACCGGCATGACCTGCACCTACTACTATAACATCGTACATTAATTGCTATTTTATAATTCTCTCTGCAATCCATTTGGCAATGAAAGCAGGTTTTTGCCCTCCTTCCTTCTGAGCATAAAGGAAAGTTTCTACTAAGGTCTTTTCTGCATTGAGGTATCTACCTTTACTCTTAAAGCCTTGCATATTATCCCCTAAGAAAGTTTCACTAAGGAAGTTGATATCATATTCCTTAATAACCCATTCTCGGTGGTCTCGCTCTCTCATCATATCCAAAGCCCATTGTGTATATTTCACATTATTAACATGGGAGTTAACATCAAGGTCACTAATCCTTACCCTGAAATCATTCACCTGGTACATCCCTTGAGGAAGCAATACCTTATCGGTATGGAAAGAAAGTCCGCCCTCTTCTCTGGGCATAAAGATTTCTTTTTTCTCAGTCATATCAATAGGCTTACGGGAGTGAATATCTAAGGTAATCCAGGTACTAGCACATTGACCTATTTTGCGTTCTCCTACATAGAGTTCAAACTCACGAAAAGCATGTATTCCCTTAAGAGGAAGTGACCAAGTATGTATGGTAACTTTTTCATTCCACTGAGGCCAGTAATCCATCTTGAGTTTCTGTTGAATCAAAGCCCAGAAGAATCCTTTGGCAACTAAGTCCTTATAACCAAAACCCAACACAGAGGCATGCTCTGCAGCAATATCCTGTAGCATTCCCAATACTCCATAGAGCCCTAACTGATTGTTGAGATTCACTTGAGTGCTACGTACCTTATATGTTTCTGTAAAGATAATCATAAAGAATGATTAATTTAATTGCTTGTTATATAATTAATTAGAAAAATATATCAACTTTCTACGATAAACGGTTAGGAGTTTGGATTTGGAAATGAAGCCCTTATACTTTCCATCCTTTATCACAGGTAAGTTCCATGCTCCTGTATTTTGAAACTTATCCATTACCTGGGTCATATTATCCACTCCCATCTGAATAATGGCAGGAGGCTTTTGCATCATCTCAAGAACAGGAATTTTATCATATAATTCCTTTTCAAAGATGAGATGGCGAATATCATCTAATAGAATGATTCCCTCCAGACTTTTCTTTTCCCTATCCAAAACAGGAAAGATATTCCTGTTAGATTCTCGAATAGCCTCATAGACTACCCCTCTTAGAGTCATATCTGTGTATACAGGGACAAAATTTGTCTCTATTACGCTTTCCATATCCATTAAGGTAAGAATTGCTTGGTCTTTATCGTGGTTAACAAGCTCACCCTTACGTCCAAGCTCCATCGTATAAACAGAGTATTTATTAAAATATTTCGCTATAGAGAAAGAAACGACTGCTGTAATCATGCCTGGGACGAAAAGAGTATAACCTCCTGTAACTTCGGCTATTAGGAAAATAGCCGTTAAGGGAGCATGGAGTACTCCTGTCATAAGAGCCGTCATTCCCATTAGGGTGAAATTAGGTAAAGGGAGCTTTTCAGAAAATAGATCTAACTGATTGATAATACGTGCAAAACAATTACCCATCACCCCTCCCATAAAAAGCATAGGGGAAAAAATACCTCCTACACCACCTGCTCCAAAGGTAACCGAAGTAGCTACTACCTTGAAGAGTACCAACCCTCCTAAAAGGAGTATTACTATCCAAGGATTCTGTAAATCCCACCCAAAGATATTAGAACTAAGAGAGAGTTCTGGATGACCTGCCTTAAGGTGATTAATAATTTCATGACCTTCCCCGTACAAAGGAGGCATAAGAAAGACCAGCAGTCCTAAGGTAGCCCCTCCTATAGCGATGCGTATATAAGGAGAGGAGAACTTAGAAAAGAACTTATTCACCCTTTCATACACAAAAGTAAAATAGGCGGACATCACCCCTCCCACTAATCCTAAAAGGAGATAAAAAGGAATATTCCTCATTAGGAAAGTTCCATGAATATTCATGGGTAACAACACTGCATTTCCAAAAAAAATGTAAGAGGTAAGGACTCCCGATAAGGAAGCTATGAAAAGAGGCAATAGAGAGGATAAGGTTAAGTCCAATCCGAATACCTCAATGGCAAAAAGAATTCCTGCTAAAGGTACTTTAAAGATAGCTGCCAAAGCTGCCGCACAAGCGCAAGCCAAAAGGAGCATCCTGTCCGACTGATTGATATGGAAAAACCGAGCTATATTGGAACTGATCCCTGCCCCTGTAACCACCATAGGTCCTTCCAGCCCTACAGAGCCCCCAAAGCCAATAGTAATAGGTGCCGTTAGTAAACTTCCATAAGCTTGGAAACGCTTCATGATTCCCTTTTGTTTTGCCACGGCATATAGAATAGAGGGGATCCCATGGCTGACATCCTTACGAATAATATATTTTTTTACCCAATATACCAATAAAAACCCCATAGCAGGGAATATTACATAGAATCCGTAATTGATATACTGAATGATGTTGCCCACTAACACCTCCTCAATGAAATGCGTAAAAGAACGCATTGCCAAAGCGGCAAAGCCTGTAGCTATTCCCACAATACCACAAAGCAACAGGATGAACTGGCGATGGGTAAGGTATTGGGTCTTCCATTGTAGGAACTTAATATACCAACGGCGTGTAGTGGTGTTCATGAATTATTATTTGAATTCTCTTTCATGTCGTTTGCGCTCATTCTCATCCAGATAAATCTTTCTAAGGCGCATATTCTTAGGAGTTACCTCCACATATTCATCTTTTTGGATATATTCTAAAGCTTCTTCTAAGGAGAACTTAATAGGAGGGGCGAGTTTTACCTTTTCATCCGTTCCTGCTGCACGTACATTAGTGAGCTTCTTGGTTTTGGTAACATTCACTACGATATCTCCACTACGGGAATTTTCTCCAATTACCTGTCCAGTGTAGATTTCCTCACCTGGAAAGATAAAAAAACGTCCCCTGTCCTGTAGCTTATCCAAAGAATAAGGAATGGCTGTTCCCTGTTCCATGGAGATAAGAGAACCATTAATACGTCCTGCAATTTCTCCTTTGAAAGGTTGAAACTCTAAGAAACGATGGTGTATGATTGCCTCCCCTGCGGTGGCGGTAAGCAATTGATTACGTAAGCCTATGATCCCTCGTGAGGGAATAATAAACTTAATAACCATACGCTCTCCTTTGGGTTCCATACTAATCATCTCTCCCTTACGAAGGGTAACAAAATCTACCGCTTTACCACTTACGTTCTCTGGCAGGTCAATGGTGAGTTCTTCTACAGGTTCACATTTTACTCCATCTATTTCTTTGATGATAACTTGAGGTTGACCTATTTGCAATTCATATCCTTCACGGCGCATGGTTTCAATAAGGACAGAGAGATGTAATACACCGCGCCCGTATACAATGAACTTATCCGCACTATCGGTGGCTTCCACCCTAAGGGCAAGGTTTTTTTCTAATTCTCGCTCTAAGCGTTCTTTGATATGTCTGGAGGTAATGAACTTACCATCTTTGCCAAAAAAAGGAGAATCATTAATGGTAAAAAGCATGCTCATAGTAGGTTCATCTATAGCAATGGTAGGCAAAGCCTCAGGATTCTCATAATCGGCAATGGTATCTCCAATTTCAAAACCTTCTAAGCCCGCAATAGCACATATATCACCGGCTTGTACCTCCTCTACTTTCTTGCGTCCTAAGCCGTCAAAAGTATGTAGTTCACGTATTTTGGACTTTACAATGGTTCCATCACGCTTCACTAAGGAAATATTCATCCCTGTCTTGAGGGTACCCCGGTGTAGGCGACCAATAGCAATACGTCCGGTAAAGGTGGAATAATCCAAGGAAGTGATAAGCATTTGCAAGCTACCTTGTTCCACAACAGGAGCAGGGATATACTTTACGACCATGTCCAAGAGAGGTTCTATACTCTGAGTAGGTTTACGCCAGTCTTCGGACATCCAATTCTGTTTAGCAGAGCCATATACAGTAGGAAAGTCCAGTTGCCAATCCTCAGCACCAAGTTCAAACATCAGGTCAAATACAGCCTCATGAACTTCTTCTGGGGTACAGTTCTCTTTATCTACTTTGTTAATCACTACAATAGGTTTGAGTTTCATCTCAATGGCTTTTTGTAGGACAAAACGTGTCTGTGGCATAGGTCCCTCAAAAGCGTCCACAAGGAGGAGGACACCATCAGCCATATTCAGTACTCGCTCCACTTCCCCTCCGAAATCAGCGTGTCCTGGGGTATCTATAATATTGATTTTTACTCCCTTATAGTTCACAGAAACATTCTTGGAAAGAATAGTAATTCCGCGTTCGCGCTCTAAGTCATTGTTATCCAAAATGAGTTCGCCTGTTTCCTGATTATCGCGGAAGAGGGCACAATGGTGAAGGATTTTATCTACTAAAGTGGTTTTTCCGTGGTCAACGTGTGCAATAATAGCTATGTTTCTAATAGCAGTCATATCATTATTTTTAGGGCGCAAAATTACGACAAAAAGTGAAAAACGAAAAATGAAAAGTAAAAAAATATGAATACTTTTTCTCCCTTAACGATTAACTCTCAACTTTTTTGTATCTTTGCCTCAGCAAATCTTTGTTTATGATGAAGACGATTTCCATATTCCTTTTTCTATGCTTCTTCTCGGTGTTTTCTCAAGAGAAAGCAGCTCCTGATTATATTAAGACTATAGAGTTTCGTCCTGCAGAGGATAGTCAAATGCAGTTTCCTATAGTAACATTGGGTACTCCCTTCACCCTTTCTTTTGATGACCTACATGGGGATGAAGCGGATTATTATTATACTATTACTCATTGTAATTACAATTGGCAGCCTTCGGGATTGCTTAAAAGTGAATATATCAAAGGGTTGGACGATGTTCGCATTACCGATTATAAAAATTCCTATGGTACCCTACAGCCCTATACGCATTATAGGCTTACTTTGCCTAATCAGGATACAGAGTTCCTTATCACAGGGAATTATCTTCTGACAATTACCGATAGTGCACAGAACCCTATTTTTACTCGTCGCTTTATCCTATATAGTTCCACTGCGGTAGTACAGCTCTCTGTACAACAAAGCCGTGAGGTAAAGTATGCTGAAACAAAGCAGAGTGTCCAATTCAAGATCACTTCCAAAGAACTCCAATTTCAATCTCCTAATACCAGTGTGAAAGTAGCTGTTTTGCAAAATTATCGTTGGGATACGGCAAAGAAGAACCTTAAACCTCAATTTGTATTAGGAAATGACTTGGTATATAAGTATGATAGAGAAACTTCCTTTGAGGGAGGAAATGAATATCTTTATTTTGAGACCCGAGATCTACGTTCTCCAACTTCTGGAGTATATACTTCCCGTCGTGAAGGAGAAAGATATGTATGCCAACTCTTTACGCAGACCCCACGAGAGGGACTTCCATATACCTATAACCCTGATATTGATGGGAATTTTCGTATCGTAAGTGACCAAGGTCAAAATGCGACCATCGAAGGAGAATATGCCTTAGTTCAGTTCAGTCTTGCTCCTAAAGGAATCCAACCTAATGACCAACTCTATGTGTATGGGCTCTTCTCCGATAATGCACTGATACCTGCCTATGAGCTCCATTATAATGAGAAGCAAAAGGTATATATGGGAGAGGTATACCTAAAACAAGGATTCTATAATTATAAGTTTGCCCTAAAGCGCAATGGTAAAACTGATTATAATACTATTGGCGGAAACCATTATCAAACAGAGAACACCTATACTGTACTGGTATATTACCGCTCAGTGGGCGACTTATATGACCGTGTGATAGGGATGGGAAATCTTGAGAGTACTAAGGTAACACGATAATTAGGAGAAAGTCAAAAAGAGACCTCTTTTTATGATTCTTTGTACTTTTGTACTTGTAGCATAAGGGAAAAGCAGTAGCAATATTATAGTGATTGTTAAAATGTACCTCAGGAATAAGTTTATTTACTGTTTGGTGTAGCTTCCTTCAACACGACCATTATGAGTTACTTTTATTTTGTTCTCTCCTTCTTTTTCGAATACAAAAATCTGCTTATAGGAACCAATTGTATAGTTAACCTTATAAGTATTATTTGTTTTCTGGTCTTTTATATCAGTTACCGGCAGTTTCTTTTCCTTAAAACAGTTGGTATTACCTAAGGTTATTTGGCAAAAGTCATCGGTTTTGAAGGCATAACCGAACTTCTTGTCATTGGTCGTCCAAGAGCCTTGAATCCACTTAGGAGGCAAGAATTTCCCCGTAGAAGCACCCCCTCCTCCATTACCATTGTTGTCATCGCTTTTGCCGCAAGCCATTACAGTTAGCATAGTAAGGGCAGCTAATAGAAATGCTTTTTTCATCGTTTGTTGCTTTTAAATGTTAATAATTACGACAAATGTACTATTATTTTTCTAGATTACAAAGTTTTTAACTGTTTTTCTTTCATATAAATTGCTACTTCTTCAGTTGAAAGTCGGCGTAACTGTTCTGGGGAACAATCTTTATAGTGTGGTGTTGTAAACAAAGGTTGTAAGCTACAGTGTTTTTGCTTATTTTGCTGCAAATAATCATTTAGTGCTTCTACAGAAGGAAAGATTTTATATTGTTTTCTGCCTTTAGTATCTTCTATTTCGTAAATACCGCAAGCTTGTTCCCATATTACTTCAGCAGCACGCAAATATAAGATAGCAATAGCAAGAGTTTTAAAAGGAAAAAGCGCACGGAACTTCCCTTTATCATCTACATCAGCACAGATACATCTGCCACAAGTGCAGCAGATGTATTGGCGGTGATGTAACAAACACTCTTCGGGACGTAGTAATGGAGTGATGCGCTTATCTGCAGCATAACACTCCGGACAAATATGAGCGGTTTGCATAGTTTAAGGGGTCATTTGTAACAAACTATTAATCTCTTCGGCGTGTTTACGACAGTAGTACATCACAAAAGCAATATAAGGCACAAAAAGAGCAATACTCCACAGTAAGCCCTGTGTAAACGCTTTGTAATCACTAATGCGATAGAGGACATAGCCCGTCCAAATTAGGTTGAGTGTCATTGTAATATGTGACATTTGAGCAAAGATATTAGCACCACTCCACGTGAAGGTGAAGAGTCCCATTGTACCAAAGTAGTACATTGGCAGGAAGGCGAGCGGTAGCCAAACAGTCTTTTTCGTCAGCCAAAAGGCGATAAAGCAAGCTAAATACACCAAGCTACTGGGTGAACAAGCGTTGTAAGCTAACCATTGCACAAAGGTTACTTTCAGAGTAAAAAAGAAGTACCCACTCCCTGAAAGCGTAAGTAATAATAAGACAGTCGCTAAAGCGATCCCTGTGATTTTTTCGGTTTTTGTAAGATTCATAATGTTAGAAATTAGGAAATTACACGTGCAGTTTGCACTGGGATATATATCTCAGTTTTCAGTTTTTCTTCAGGGGTACGACGACAGTCGTTGAGGTATTTCTCGAACATAGGCTCATCGCGCACTTCGTATTCACTATCTACCACCCAGCGCATAGCAGCATCGTAGACGGCTGAGAGTTGACTGTAACTCCCTTGGTAGAAAAAGACCGCATATTTGCCTCCTGATAAGGTTTTGCAACTTACCTCCCCCGATGGTTTAGCCAGTTTGTGGATAGCCAAACACACATCGGTGCGTTGCAGATTCCCCTTTGTGATTTTAGGGTCGTCGTACGAAACACATATCGACTCAATGCCTTTGGTAAAGAGCTTTTGCGATTTCACAACACCCCACAACTGCTCGTAAGCTTTATTGTAATCAAGGGTACCGTATTCCCCTGTAAGGGCTACATAAATAAGATTTTTGGGCTCAAGCTCTACTATTTTTGGAGCTTTGAGTACTACTTCTGGATTGTTCATTTCTTTTTTCATAATATATATATCTCTGTTTGTTCTATACTGAGAAGGAGTAATGCCATATTGATTTTTAAACGCTTTGGAAAGAGAGGTAGGCGTTTCATACCCTATATTAAAAGCTATCTCTTCTACCGAAAGTGCCGAATAGCGCAATAGTTGAGCAGCCGTTTCTATGCGTAAGCGAGCAATAAAGGCAATGGGTGATTCTCCCTTAAGTGCTTTGAAAATGCGACAAAAGTGAAAATCAGATAAGTTAGCCACATTGGCAAGCGTTTTTACCTCTATAGGAGTATCGAGATGGCTATTGATGTATTCTGCCACTTTGTTGATGCGCTGGGTGTAATCATTATGGGTAATAGTTTTCATACAGATTTATTTTGAATTTCCATGGCAAAGATACGGCAGTTTTCCAAAGAAGCCTTTTCCTATCTTGCTAATTTCTCCTTATGGTTGCTACACTCCCTCTCCTTATGAGTAGTCTCCGAATATTTGTAGGAGAGTATGTGATTGAGGGAGGATTCTCTTGCTTTCGCCTCATGAGTATTGCCTAAATTGTGCAAAGGTCAGCTCAATAAGTTACCCGAAATGGTGGTGCATATTATCTGTGTAACCCTCATAGGGGTAGTACTGGGTAGCTTAGTAAGAATAGGAGGAATACAATAATATTAGAGGGCTAACAAAGATTTCTCCGTTAACCCTCTTTCCTTTAAGATTTATTGGTCTGCATACCATTCCCAATCATTTAACCACACGTGCCACCCTTTTTTTTGGGCTATACGAATAATCTCACTATTCACTTGGTTATGCTCCCTTTCTAATTTGGGTTGATTCAAATAGAAGTTCCCTTCTTTTATTTTAGGAAGCCCCTGTGAAACTTTAAGAAGTTCTGCTTCTGAAAAATTATTCACAGCTATTCTTATATCCGTCAGATAACGAGGATTGTTTATCTTCAAACTTTCCAACTGGTTGAACTCTGCTTTTAATCCTCTTAAGTCTTCGTTTTGACTCACATCTAAGGTTTTTAGCAGATTCCAATTACAACCCAATTGTCGAAGTCATTTGTTATGGGTTACATCCAGCTCTTTAAGTTGCATATTTGTGCCATAACAAATAAAATTCTCCACTTCACCATAAAAGGTAATAATAGGCGATTTTACAGTATAGGTATCTCTTTCTTTACTTACATCTTCACTTTCATCGTCCCATTTACCATTGTTATTAAGGTCTACCCATACATCGCGTAAAAGTATATCCGATCTGCTTGCAATTACTTCAAATCGTATTTTAGTACCTATAGGTACACCTGTAAGCATTGTCATATAGGACTTACTTTCATCAACTATTGGCTTTACTTCCCAATTTTCGAGATGCGCAGGAGTTCTAATAGCTGTTGCTGAGTCATCGTTTTTTGAGCAAGCTACGGCTCCTATCAAAATACTCGTTGCCAGAACGACACTAAATATCAGTTTCTTTATGTTTATAAAAATCTGGTTCATTAGTTATATTTTTTTAAGTTAAACACTTCTATTTCTTCGGATAAGTAAACTTATGGGCTCTATCCTCTCCTTCTTTTGTATATCTAATATTCCACGGAATTACATCAACACGCAGGTATGAAGATGCCAAGATGTTAAAAAATCTCTATAATACTTTTATTTCTGAAACGGAATACATAAAGAAAGAAAACGGAAAAGTAATTATTGATGAAAAATTACTCTTTCGATTACATTCCTATCTTACAGATGATTTGGTAGAAAACAGAGAACGAGGGGTTATAAGAACACGCCCTGTAAGGATTACAGGGACAGAATATACTCCCCCGAAAGACCTCATTGAAATACAAAAAAGAATATCGGAGATAATGGAGCTTCAAGAGAGACTTACCAACCCGTTTGAAAAGGCTCTTTTTTTACATTGTAATATTGCCAAATTACAACCTTTTATTGATGGGAATAAACGAACTTCTCGAATGGTAGAAAGTATTGTATTGATGAATGAAAATATAGTGCCTATTTTTTCTATCAGTGAAGATGATTTTGAAAAATACAAAACAGGACTTTTGCATTTTTATGAAACAGGAGATTATTCAAAATATGCAGACTATTTTTTGGAACGAAAATTAAATTATTTACAGAATTTCACACAGGAAGATTTGAAAGAAGAATTTCAAAAATCCACAGGAAGGAAACAGAAATTTTAATAAAAAATGTACTTATGTTGTGGCTGATAAACAGGATAAAAAAGTAATTGAATGATTTTTTTGTATATTTATTCTATATCCAAAAGAATACGGTTTTTTCGTCAAGTTCTTTTTTAGCATCTTCTATAATTCTACGAATAAAATCTCTACTTCTTTATTTGTTTTATATTTATTTTCAATCATAAGCATAATTTTTAAATAACAGCCGTAATATTACGATTGTAAAACCTCTTTATTTGTTACTATTAATAAAATATTAACAAAATCTAAATTTTTTCTAACGATCAAGCAATTTTTTAAATTTAAAGAAGAGGTTTTTTTGAAAAAAATCAAATGAAAGAAAAAATACTGAAAAAAAAGTTAGATAAGAACAATAGAATAGTAAAATATTTAAATAAATTAACCATTTTTAACTATAAAAAAATAATAGGTAAAGATTTTTTTATAAAAAAAATCTTTACCTTTGTCAAGAAAATAATGTATAGTGATATATTATTATATCTTGTATAGTAAAGACTTATTTTAAAATAATAAAACTTTGTGTTATGAATAAAATAAATAGTAAAATTACAATTACAAAAAGTAAAAAGGTAAGATATATTTTGTCATTATTGTTGGTGTTTTTATTTAATAACCAAGCCTTTTCACAATTTAAGATTAAAGGAAAAATTCTTGATGAAAGAAATAATCCTATAGAATTTTTAGAAATTCAATTAAAAAATAAAGATTCTATAATATCTACAAGTGAGCTGACCAATGAAGAAGGAGAATACTTGCTAAATAGTAGGGAAGGAGAATATACATTATTGGTTAGACAGATGGGAGATATCTATTATAAACAAAAAATAGATGTATTCAAGGATACGCAGATGGAAACCATAAATATTTCATTAAGAGCAAAAGAACTTGAAGAATTTGTTATGGTTTCAAGTTCAAAGAAAAAATTAATTGAAAGAAAAGTAGATAGAATTGTTTTTAATGTAGATCAAAGCATTGTTTCTCAGGGTGTTGATGCGATTGAAGTTTTACAAAGAACTCCAAAAGTGGATATAAGTAAGGGCGCTATTCAATTAATAGGTAAAAGCAATTTAGGAGTAATGATTAATGGAAAACTTTTAAATTTATCTAGTGCAGAAATAGAATCGTACTTAAAAACAATTCGTTCAGAAAATATATCAAAAATAGAAGTTATTACAACTCCTCCAGCAAAGTATGATGCACAAGGCAATAGTGGTCTGATTAATATTATCTTAAAGAAAAATCTGAAAGAAGGCTGGAAAGGCGATTTATCGGCTACCTATATACAAAGAACCTACGGAGGATTTGTTCCAGCCACATCAATATCTTATAATTCAGAAAAATTAAGTTTATCTTTTAGTTTATTAGCGGATACAGAAACCAGAAAAAATACATCAAGCACCAATATAGATTTTAACACTAATTATAGAAGAGCCATTGAAAGTAAAAAAGAATCTTCAAAGAATTTAGCAACAGGGATTAATCTAAATTATTCAATCAATGAAAATAATGATATAGGAGTTATTTATAATTCGAATTTTTGGGATGCTAAACAAAACGGTCAATATGAAAATAAATTTTTCACAACATCTGCAAATATTTTAGATTCCATTCAAAGAACTCCTTCTTACAATAAAAACAGATATGATTATCATTCTGTATCATCATATTATGATTTAAAAATAGACTCTTTTGGAAAAAAAATGAGTGTTAATTTTAATCTACTCACAAAGAAAAATAAAAATAACAGAGATTTTTCAACTTCAAATTATATAGGTTATTACAATAGCTTAAACTCTTATAATTCAGCCATTAATAATAGTTTATCCAAATTTAATGTTTATTCATTAAATATTGATTTTATGTTGCCCTATAAATTTGCAAATATAGAAACAGGTTCTAAAGTTACATTCATTGAAAATAATAGTGAGATATACTTTTTTAACAATACATTAGGTAATGCCCTTTTAGATGTTACAAAAAGCAATGAATTTAACTATAAAGAAAGAATAATGGCTTTCTATGTTTCTGCAAATAAAGAAATTAGCGAAAAATGGACAGCGCAATTTGGAATAAGATTTGAGAGTACAGAAACCAAAGGAAATTCAATTACACTAAACACAAAACAAAAGAATAATTTCAATAATTTATTTCCATCGGCTTATTTGACCTATGATCCGAATGAAAATAATTCCTTTTCAATTGGGTATTCAAAAAGAATTGAAAGACCAACTTTCTCAGAAGTAAATCCTTTTAGAATGTATTCAGATTTTTATTCATATGAAGCGGGAAATCCAGATTTATTACCAATGCTAACGGATAATATTGAGTTTTCTTACATTTTCAAAAATAATTTGTCTTTAACATTATATGGATCCAAATTAAATCAAGGAAGAGATTATTTGACTATTACTAACAATAATGATAATTCTGTTATTTCAACACCACAGAATTATTATAATCAAGAAACTTTAGGATTAGATATTAGTCATACTTGGGAGCCTTTAAAGTGGTTCAATAGCTATAATAATTTTAGTGTATATTATAATAATTCAAAATCTTATATTCAAAACATAACTATTCCTGAGTTTGATGGTTATGGATCATATTTTTCTTCAAAAAATACATTTACGTTAAATACAAATAAAACAACATATTTATTACTAAATTTCTTTCAAAGTTTTCCAAATACAGAAGGATTTCTTAAATCTTATAATAGAGCAAGTTTTGATTTAGGTCTTAAGTTTATGCAATTTAATAAAAATTTGCAAATCAGCATAATAGCTTACGATTTGTTTGCTCAAAATAGAAATAAAGGAACAGAAACATACCCCAACTACAAATATTCAACAAAAATATATAATGATATGAGAAATATCACATTATCTTTAATATATAAATTTGGCAATAACAATATAAAAACAAATAATAAAAAAATAGAAAACCCAGAAGATCAAAGATTATAAAAAATGAGAATCATTCAGATATTTTGCAACTCATAAAAAAGCAAAACATAAGGAATAGACAACAGTCGAGATAAAAAGAGAAGTATAATGTATTAACGTGTAAACAGATTGTCTTATGAAATTATCAAAATTCAAAAAAGACCAAGTTTCTGTATCTTCACTAAAAAGCATCAAAGGTGCAAATGCAGATGTTATGACTCCTTTTAATGAAGGAACAAGCCATACACTGAGACATTCTACATCTTGTACAGGTAGTGATCATGATGCAGGCAGACACGATAGTGATTAGTTGCTATTAATTAAAGAGAGGGTAGAAACCCTCTCTTATTTGATAACTTCAAAATTAAATATATGATTATAATTTTTACAATAAAATACGATATTTCAACATCAAATGTGATACAATGGTTAAGATATTTTAATCAAGAAGTAATCCGTATTAATGGAGATGATGACATTTTTAAATTAGAGTTAATTAAAGATGAAGAAATCTTATTTAGAAATACGATAACAAATAAAATCTATAATCTTTTAGAAGCTAAAAGTTGTTGGTGGAGAAGAAATGGAATTAGTAGAAGTACATTTACTAATCATCAAAAAGAAAATTTAATTTACAACAATCACAATTTATCTTCTTTTATAAAGGGAGAAGGAAATATTTTAATTGAAGAAACAGAACACCTCAAAGAATATATATATTTAAAAGTGTATGAAAGATGTAAAATAAACATAGGAAAGCCTCTATTTAACCTAAACAAACTAATTGTGCTGGATATTGCAAAAGAGAATGGTTTGAAAGTTCCTAAATATAAAATCATTACTAATACAAAACAGTTAGACAATTTTGAGTCCATTAGTAAAGCTATTTCAAATGGAATTTATAAAATGAAGCTGTTTAAACTTTTTCCTATAATAAAATAAAAGTTCCCGAAAATTAGTAATTTTGTGTTTGCAAAAAAAAGAACACCAAAATTCAGGAACTTTGGGCAAAGATACAATAAATAATTGGATTATTCCCTTTTTAAGTGTAGGAAAAAGAGGATTTAAAAGTAGTTTTGATTTAGCTTCAATATTTTTATTGATTCTCAAAAGGTTAAAAACAGGGGTGCAATGGAGAGAACTTCCAATTGAAAGCTATTTTGAAAAAGGTGAAATCTCTTGGCAAAATGTCTATTACTACTTCAA